>JBARKD010000052.1:0-25846 GCA_049800615.1 Acidobacteriaceae bacterium
AGAGAGACGTGAAGCAGGGGCTAAAGCCCGACGTATTCTGAATCATTTACGGCCCAACTGAAGTCGGGCCCTGATACAAAAATCGCGTTTTTCCGCAGCCTGTGAAGCCGCTGAGGAACCTTTTCAACCCCGAGACAGGTTCGATGGGAGTTAGTTCGTCTCTGCAATACCTAAGAAAATCGATCTATCTGTTTATCCCAATCTGAACTCGTCAAGGTGGCGATTCGCTTGAATCAACGACCTTGAAAAACTCTGGGCTATGAAACCCTGGACAGTTAACTTCAAGCGAGTGTTGCATCGATTGGTTGACATCAGCTCCATTTTTAGAAAGTTCCTATTGGAACGCTTTGGCTATCCGTTCCCGGCTATCTAGGACTTCGTTCTTACCTTCCGCAGACCCCTAAACACTTGATAAATAAACGCCGAATAAGTGTTGCTGGAACGGTGAACGCTAGGTAGTGGCTCCTTTCCATGTATTTGAACTTGTCCCCCAAATCTTGCCGGTGGTATAAGTGGGCTTCCGCTGCACCCCGGATTTTGGGGAAGTTCCGAGGAGAAACTCCTGCATGCATTTGTCGCAGTCTTTGGCACTTAAAATGGCACGTTCCGTCGGCGTGTCTTTGGCCCTGTTGGCGTCGTTGACTCTTATAGAGAGCGTCGTTCTCGCGCAGGAGGCCGCAACTCCCAAAGTTAACCCGGCCACCGGATCGCCGGTCCAGGGGCAGACGCGGCCGCGACCGCCGCGGCCGATCGATACACCGTACGCCAAAGCCGCATTTGCAGCGTTGCAAGCGCCGCTCAATAAATTGACGCCGGTGACCGACGAGATGCTGCGCAATCCTCCTCCTGGCGACTGGCTCAACTGGCGCCGCACGGACAATGGCTGGGGCTACAGCCCGCTGACGCAGATCAATCGCAAAAACGTCAAAGACCTGAAGGTCGCCTGGACGTTCAGCATGGATTCGAGCCCCGACGCGGTCAACGAGACCACGCCGCTCGTGCACGACGGCGTCATGTTCCTCTGGAACTTCGGCGAATCGATTGACGCCATCGACGCGAAGACCGGCACGCTGCTCTGGAGGTTCAACCACGATTTGCCGGATGATTACCCGTCGCTGCCGGGCTTCTACCGGACGAAGCGAAGCCTCGCGATCGCCGGTAACAAGCTCATTGTGGGAACCATCGACATGCACGTCATTGCGTTGGACATCAAGACCGGCAAGAAGGTGTGGGATGTTGTGACCGATGACTACAAGAGCGAGCGCACGTACAACAGCGGTCCGCTCGTCGTGAAGGACAAGGTGCTCATCGGGGCCGGCAACTGCGGGCCGGGGAGCGCCAATCAGCACATGGGAAAAGTAGCAGGTTATTCCCCCCCGGGCGGATGCTTCATCACCGGCCACGATCTCGAGACGGGCAAGGAGCTGTGGCGGTTCAACTTGACTGCGCACGCGAACGAGCCGGGGGGCGACACCTGGAATAATCTGCCGGATGATAAGCGCGACGGCGCCGCCATCTGGGTGGCCGGACAGTACGACCCCGAGCTGAATCTTACCTATTGGGGCACAGGCTCTCCTTCACCGTGGTCAACGATCACCCGCGGGACCTTCGGCGCGGACTCGCTCTATGTGGATTCCACGGTGGCGCTTAATCCCGACACCGGCAAGCTGGCCTGGTACTACCAGCACGTCCCGCACGACCCGTACGATCAGGACTACTCCTTCGAGCGGATCATCGTGCCGGTCACCGTGCGGGGCGAGCGCCACAAGGCGGTGATCACGGTCGGCAAGCCAGGAATCTTCGAGGCGTTGGATGCCGCTACGGGCAAGTTCCTGTTCGCGGTCGATCCCGGCGCGCAAAACGATCTCACGTCGGTCGATCCTGTGACGGGGGCCAGGACGACGCTCTCTGAACCGGCGCCGCCCGGCGTGAAAAACTGCCCGACCGGCATGGGTATCAGAAGTTTCCCGGCCGGTGCTTACAGTCCGTTGACGAACCGGTATTACATGCCAATTGACGATTACTGCATGGGTAAGATGGGCGACACGCCGTCCCGCTTCCTGGCGCTGGACGTGAATACCCAGAAGCTTGTGTGGGATATTCGCACCCGCGTCCCGGTGTCATCAGCCGTGCTGACGACTGCCGGAGGTCTGGTGTTTGCGGCGACGCCGGACCGCTATTTCCGCGCGTTCGACGATCACGACGGCAAGGTCCTATGGCAGAGCCCGCGACTGAACGACATCCCGAACGCTTTTCCGATCACCTACATGGTGGATGGCAAGCAGTATATTGCCATGCCGGCGGGCGACCCCGGGCTCCAGGGCAACTGGGTGTTGAATGCAGCACCTGAGCTCGCCGCCAGGCGCGGCTCGAAATCGTCGGTCTTGTGGGTGTGGGAACTGCCCTAAGAACTCCGATGGCCCGCATCGAAAAGGAGGTCCCTGCTTGGGACCTCGTTACTCAACCCTAAGCGCCTGCATCGGCTCGATCCTCGACGCGCGTAGCGCGGGCAGCGCGCAAGCCAACAGCGCGGTCAGCAAAAGACCGCCCGTCATAGTGACGAACACCCACGGGTCGAGGGGCTTGGTTCCGTAAAGAATGGAGCGAATCAGGTTCGCGGCCGTCGCACCCCCGGCCACGCCTATCACCAGGCCCGCCAATACCGGCCCAAGACCGTCCATCAGCACCAGCCGCAGCACCTCCCCGCGTTGCGCGCCCAAGGCGACACGGATGCCAATCTCCGTGATGCGCTGGGTCACCAGGTACGACAGGACTCCATATAAACCGATTGCGGCAAGCAACAGTGACAGTATGGCAAAGGCGAGCACCAGGGCGGCGCTGAAGCTCTGCGTTGCCGTCGACTTGCCGATGATTTGCTCCATGGTCAAAACGTCGTAGACGGGCAATGCGGGGTCGAGGGCCGCCACCTGCTGCTGCACGGGAATGGCCAGCGAGAGAGGGTCTCCCGCGGCGCGCACGACAATCGTCGCCATGGTGGCTTTACCGGACAGCATAGGAAAGTACATCGTCGCCCTCACCGGCTGGGCGACATTCCACGGGGTGTCGCCGACGACGCCGATGATTTCGTAAGTTTTATTCGTCAACCCGATGGTGACATGCTTGCCGATCGGATCCTCACCGGGAAAAAACTGCTCGGCAAATTTTTTGCTGATGACCGTGTAAAGGTCGCGATCCAGCCGCTCCTGGTTGGAGAAAAACCGGCCGCGGATGAGCGGTATCTGTATGGCGCTAAAGTAGCCCGGATCAACCGAACGCGTCATCGCATCATCCTGCATTTGAAAACTGGTCGAAGGGTGCTCCGGGAGAGTGAATACATAATCGTTTTCGTAACCACCCCCCGGGGGTGTCGAGACCAACCCTGCCGCGCTCACGCCGGGCAGGCGCCGCACCCGCTCCAGGATCCCCTCGTGGAAGGCGATGACCTTCTCCGGCGTGTCGTACTGTTTTTCCGGCAACCCGTACTTCACGGTAAGCACATGATCCGTCGCGCATCCCAGGCTCGCAGTGCGCAAATGCAGAAAGCTCTTGAACAGCAACCCTGCCGAGACCAGAAGGATCACCGTCAGTGCGATTTCCGCCGTGAGCAGAACCTTGCGCAGAGTAGCCCGGGAGGCGCTGCCCCCAATGGAACGCGATGACTCCTGCAGCCCGGTGAGAAGCCCCGCCCCAGTTGAGGAAATCGCCGGCAGCAAACCAGCCAGAAGCGCAGTCAGAAAAATCAGCCCGATGGCAAATGCCAATACCGTTCCGTCCAGGTGAATGGCTTCCGAGCGCGGCAGTGCCTGCCAGTGAGTTGCCAGCCATTGCGTGGCTCCCAAAGAAAGGAGAATGCCCAGCGTTCCTCCGGCGATGCAGATCAGCAAGCTTTCGGCCATCTGCTCAGCGATCAGCGTAAGCCGGCTGCCCCCGAGGGCTCCTCGCACTGCCAGCTCTTTGCGCTTGGCAGCGCTGCGCGCCACCAGGAGGTTCGAGACATTCAGGCAAGCGATTAACAGCATGCATCCCACTGCGCACAGCAGGACGGTCAGGGGCGTCTTTACGTCCCTGACCATGTCGTCGAGGATGGGCCGAATGCGAACCTCTTCCGCAACCGGCGCGGCGGCATTCGCAAGGTGAAGCTGATATTGCAATGCGCCGACTTCTTTTGCCGCGGCCGCGGCGCTTACTCCCGGCTTTACCCGCGCGACCACCCGGGACTGATGCATGTCATGCATGACGAAAGTCTTTGGGGTAAAGGTCGAAGCATAAGGCACCCAGAGCTGTACCCGCGCGTCCGGATAGGTGAACCAACGGGGCAGCACACCGACTACCTGGTAAGGCGTGGCATCGAGCCTGATTTGCTTGCCGATGATCGATGGATCGCCTGCAAAGCGCCGCTCAAAAAGGTTCCACGTGAGCAGAACGACATGGTTCGCTTCGACCTGATCTTCCTCGGGGAGAAATGCCCGGCCTAAGGCCATCGGCGCGCCCAACACAGAAAACAGATTCCAGGACCCACCAGCCGCCTGCACCACCTCGGGCAATTCCTCATGCTCGCCGGTGAGGTCGAATCCGTCCTCGTGCCAGGCAGCCATATCCTCAAAGCCGTGAGTCTTCATGCGCCAGTCGTTAAAGTCGCCCGGCGAGACTGGATTCATGCCGTCTCCGCCTGTATCTACGCGGAAGTGTTCATACACCATGACCAGGTTAGCCGGGTCGCGAAAGGGCAGCGGCTTGAGCAGGACTGCGCGCACGATGGTAAACAGAGATGTCGAAGCGCCGATGCCAAGGGCCATCACCAGGATGGCTGTCAAGCTAAAGCCCGGCGTGCGGGAGAGCGTGCGGACGCCGTATCGCATATCACGCAGGAATTTTTCCAGCGAGTTCCAGCTCCAGCTCGATCTCGCCTCATCGCGCAACAGCACCGGGTTACCGAATGTGCGCAAAGCGGCGTAGCGCGCTTCCTCCGCATCCATACCGCGGTCTACGTTTTCCTTGATTTGCTGATCGAGATGAAATTGCATCTCGTCGCTGAGCCGCGCTGTCTCGGCCTCACGGCGAAATAACGTCAGCATTGCCATGCGAAATCGTTCCCACCAGCGCATTGAAACCTCCGTCCCCTATGTGCCCTCGACTACCAGGTTGATGGCGGCTGAGAGCCGGTTCCAACCTTCCTTCTCGCTCTCCATCTGCGCCCGTCCAGCAGCCGTCAAGGAGTAGACCTTGGCCTGGCGCCCACTCTCGCTTTTCGCCCATTTGCCGCGGATCCAGCCTTGCTGCTGGAGTCGATGCAAAGCCGGATAGAGCGACCCTTGCTGCACCTGCAGAACCTCGTTCGAGATCTGCTGAATACGCTTTGCAATTGCCCAGCCATGTTGCGGTTCGAGCGAAATGGTCTTGAGGATCAGCAAATCGAGCGTTCCCTGCAGCAGATCGCTAGGTTTTCCCATACCATGACTATCTACACCACGCTTTTGTAGATAGTCAACACAACGGATCGTGTTGCTCTTGTTGATTGCTTTCACAAAGTTGGAAGCTGGTGTCCGGATTCGGGCATAACTGTTCGTAAGCGGACAATCAAAATCAGTGAGGGCGCAGGCAATGCTCCGGCGACGTTTCGTGGAAAAGTCGTTCTTTCTCGCTCCACAGAATTGTCGTCCCGACCGTAGTGGAGGGATCTGCAGTTTCCCTTAATCAACCCCAGCATTGGCTTTGGCTGAGGACGCCATTGCAGGTCCGCGCCCCCAATACAAAGAAACAAGTTGCCGCTTATGGGAACTCGGCGACGACGTTTCGTGGAAAAGCCGTCCTTTCCTAGCTCCACAGAATTGTCATCCCGACCGTAGGGATCTGCAGTTTCCTTAATCAACCCCAGAATTGGCTTAGCTGAGGACGCCATTGCAGGCCCCGCCCTTCACTTTAAAGAAACAAGTTGGCGCTTATGGGGAACTCGTCCCGGCACTCACGCGTATAGCCGATATGCAAACGCTGCGGCAGGATATTTCGTACGCACTTCGGCAAATGCGGCTGTCGCCCGTCTTCACCCTGACCGCGATGCTGACGCTCGCCCTTGGCATCGGAGCCACGACAGCCATCTTCTCCCTGATTTACTCCGTCATGTTGAAGTCGCTGCCGGTGGTCGATCCATCGACGCTTTACCGTATTGGCGCGGGTACGGATTGCTGTGTCCAGGGCGGCCCGCAGAATGGCGAGTGGGGTTTGTATACCTATGGCTTATTCCAGCGAGTCCAGGCTGCAGCGCCAGAGTTTGAGCAAATGACCGCCTTTCAGGCGGCCGGCGTGCAATTCAGCGTGCGCCGCGAGCAGCGTGGAAATCTCGCCAAACCGCTTCGCGGCGAATTTGTTACGGGCAATTATTTTGATACCTTCGGTATCCGGGCTTTTGCCGGGCGCACCATCACACCCGCCGACGATCAGGCATCCGCGCCCCCGGCTGCCATGTTGAGTTATCGCGCCTGGCAGCAGGAGTACAACTCCGATCCCTCGGTGGTCGGCTCGACCTTCATCGTGGAAGGCCACCCCGTTACCGTCGTCGGCGTTGCTCCACCCGGCTTCTTTGGGGAAACGCTGCGCAGCGATCCTCCCCAATTGTGGCTGCCCTTGCAGCAGGAGCCGTTGGTGAACGGGGAAAATTCATTGCTCAGGCAAACCATCTCCGGATGGCTTCGAGTGATTGGCAGAGCCAAGCCGGGCGCTAATCTGGAAGGTATTGCTCCGCGTCTCACCGGCGTTCTGCGCCAATGGATGGTGCACGACAGCGGATGGCCGGCGGAGTTCATGCCACTGATCGTTAAGGCTCTGCCGCAGCAGAGAATTTCTATTGTTGCCGGCGGCGCAGGCGTCGGCGCCATGAAAGCCGACTACGGCGATAGCCTGCGCATCCTGCTCACCGTTTGCGCGCTGGTGTTGCTGATCGCGTGTGCCAACATCGCCAATCTGCTTCTGGCACGCGGCGCAGCGCGACGCGGACACACCTCGGTGCGGCTCGCGCTGGGCGCATCCCGCAGCCGGCTCATCCGCCAGTCGCTCACAGAAAGCGTGGTGCTCTCGGTCTTCGGCGGCCTGGCGGGCATCGCCGTAGCGTACCTGGGGGTAAAGCTCATGATTGTGCTTGCCTTCCGGAATGCGCATTTTGTGCCCATCGACGCTACGCCATCCTTGCCTGTGCTGGCCTTTGCTTTCGTCGTCTCGCTATTCACGGGAGTTCTGTTCGGCACGGCGCCGGCGTGGTTCAGCTCGCGTGCGAACCCGGTGGAAGCGCTGCGCGGCGCTAACCGCAGCACGCGCGACAGCGCTACGCTGCCGCAAAAAATACTGGTGGTGGTGCAGGCCACACTGTCCATCGTTTTGCTGGCGGGTGCGGGCCTGCTCACGCGAAGCCTGCGCAACATGGAGCATCAGGGCTTCGGCTTCGAGACCGACCATCGTCTCAGTATCGTGATGAACAGCCCGCCGGCGAGTTACAGCGAGGCTCAGTTAGGGGCGCTCTATCGCGAGTTGCAGGATCGGCTCGCGGCCATTCCCGGCGTCGAGCGAGCCGGGCTTGCTCTCTACACTCCCTACATCGATAACTGGGGAGAAATGATTGTTCCGGAAGGCCACGGCGTGCCACAGCTCGACGACAATTCCGGATCTTCCTGGGATCGCGTCAGCCCCGGCTATCTGGAAACCATGGGTCAGCAGATTTTACGCGGCCGCTCGATCACGGAACAAGACACCGTCACTGCGCGCAACGTGGCCGTCGTGAGCGAGGCCTTCGGCAAGCGATTTTTCCCAAACCAGGACCCACTGGGCAAACATTTCGGCCTGGACATGCCGCAGTACAGCACTACCTTTGAAATTGTGGGCATCGCGCGGGATGCGAAGTACCGCGATCCGGGCGGCCCGCCGCAACGGATGTTCTACGCTCCGCTGGCACAGCACGTAGTCTATGACGTGCCCATCATGGCGTTGATCGATCACCGTGGCCATTACATCGGCGGGGCCGTTCTGCAATTACGCGGCAGTGCGGATGGGATGGAATCGCAAATCCGGAAAGCGTTCACCGAAGTCGATCCGAATCTGACCATCATCAACATTCAGCCGATGCAGGACCAGGTTGACGCCAACTTCGACCAGAGGCGGGCGGTGGCACAAATGACAGGCATGTTCGGGCTGCTGGCGCTGGTGCTCGCGGCGGTCGGGCTGTACGGCGTCACGGCCTACACGGTCGAGCGCCGGACCAGCGAGATCGGTGTGCGCATGGCCCTGGGCGCGGATCGCCGGAACGTAGTTCAGCTGGTTCTGCGCGGCGCTTTCCGCCAGGTACTGATCGGCCTGCTCCTGGGCGTGCCGATTTCCATCGCCTGCGGCCATCTGCTGGCGGCGCAGCTTTACCAGGTCAAGAGCTGGGACCCGCTGGTACTCGGGGGCTCCATTGCCGCTCTGGGCTTTTGCGCATTGATCGCCAGCGTCATCCCTGCCCAGCGCGCTGCATCCATCAACCCGGTTGAAGCCTTGCGCACGGAATGAGCCTTCGATCAGCCCGCGAATTCCGTTCCGCGGGCAAAACCGGTCGAAAAACATCTCTCGCCTACCCACAAAATTGTCATCCCGACCTGCGGTTCTCCTTCATGGAAAAACATCTTTCGCCGACCCACGAAATTGTCATCCCGACCGTAGTGGAGCGCTGTTCCGCTCCCGATCCGCTGATCTCAAAAGAATCGGATTATTGAGAGCGAAGCGTTTCCGCGGGATCGATCTTAGCAATTCTGAATGTGGGCAGGAGAGCCGCGGCGAGAGCAACCAAGGCCAGCAAAACGCATACCGAGGTTATGGTCAGGGGATCATAGAGGCCCACGCCATAAAGCTGGCTGCGCAACACCCTTATGGTTGAGAAGGACAGCAGTAGTCCACCGGCAATGCCGAAAGCGACAGCAGCCATCCCTGCGCGGGATATCTCGAGCATTGCGCCCTGCAGGCTACAGCCCAGAGCCATACGAATGCCAAGCTCCTTGGTGCGTTGCTGGACAAGGTTTGATACCAGCCCATAAACACCCACGCAGGAAAGCAACAGCGCCAAACCCGCAAGCGCAGCCAGCAGGCCCGCTTCCATGTGTTGCAGAAGCAATGTTTGAGAGAGCACATCGTTCATGCCATGCACGCCGGAAACAGGCAGGTCGGGATCTGCCTGGGCCATAGCCCGCTGCATCTGCTGGGCAACGTCCGCAAGATTTCCCTGGGTGCGCACAATCCAGTTGGGTTGAAACCAAACGTGCGCTAAATTGAGAAGCTCTTGCGGTACCTGGGTCGCGGGCACATACACCGTAGGCTCGGCAACAATAGGATTGGCATTGTCCGTGAATCCTTTGGGCGCAATCACGTTGTCCACAATGCCAACGATCTCGATGGCGTTGTTGCCGTCGCGCAAATGCCGCCCCACGCTTTCCTCTCCGCCAAGGTAAGCCTTGGCGAAAGCTCGGTTCACGACGGCCACCGGCCGGCTTGTTGTCGTATCGCCAGGCGAGAACGTCCGGCCAGCCCGCAAGGGTATCTGGAGCACGCTGAAGTAGTCCGGCGTGACGTACACGAGGTTGGTCATGTCTTGCAGCCCCGCTTGTGCCCCGTCGCCGATGCCCACTTCGTCATTGAGGGCCCTCTCGTAGGGAACGCTAAGCCCGACCGCGGCTGAAGCGACACCGGGGATTTTTTGCATGGCCTCGATGCTTTCATTCAGCAACCTGAGGAACGGAGTTTGCTGGTTGTAGCGAGCCTCATCGAGCGAAGCCTGGGCAACCACCACATGGGCTGGATTGAACCCCGGTGGCATGGTTCTAAGGTAGATCAGCGTCCTGATCAGCAAGCCGGCGACAGTGAGCAAAACGACCGTTAATGCGACCTCTCCGGCAATCAGAAGGTAGCGCGTGCGCGTAGCACCGGACGACGCCACGGATCGATGGCTCCCACTGGCCAAGGCCGAGCGCACATCGATGCGCCGGGTGCTCAATGCAGGCAGCAGCCCAAAGAAAATGCTCGAGCCCATGGCGACGATGGCGGTAAACCACAGAACGCGAGCATCGAGCAAGACTCCACCCAGGGGCAGCAAGCGATCGGGAATACTTCCGTTCATCAACTCCAGGGTGAGACTACCCAGCCAAATGGCAGCCACGCCGCCCGCGGCCGTGAGGATCAGGCTCTCCATCCAGAACTGGCGCAGGATCGCCCAGCGCGCGGCTCCCAGCGCAAGGCGGGTGGCAATTTCGGTTTCCCTCCGCGCTACGCGCACCAGCGACAGGCCCGCCAGGTTTGCGCAAGCGATCAGCAAAACAAATCCCACCGCCCACATCAAAATCATCGCCGGGGTGCGTGTTCCAGCGGCAAGAAATTGCTGCAGCGGGATCGCGATGTAATGAACTTCCGCGTTCGGATGCTCCCTTCTTACCACTCGCGCAGTCTGCGATTCCAGCCGGCTCAGTTGCGCATTGGCCTGCTGCCATGTAGCGCCTTCCTTGAGGCGGACGATTGCGTCGAAATTGTCGCCGTCTCCTTCTGCCGACGACTCAGGACGAAGCGGGGTCCACAAATCGGCCGTCGACGGAGTCCTGGCGCCCAGGGGAAGAACACCGACCACGGTATAAGAAATATCTTTGAGACGAATCGCTTTGCCAACAATAGCGAGGTCGCCATCGAAGGTGTTCTTCCATAGCCCGTAGCTCAGGACAACGACGTTGGGTCCTCCCGGGGAATCGTCCACGGCAGTGAAGCCGTGCCCCAGCATGGGGTGTAACCCAAGCACATCCAGGTATTGCGAGGAGACCCGCTGGCCATGAACGTACTGCGCTCGTCCCGCTGCTTCCAGGTTTACCCCACCGGACTCACTGGCGACACCTGCGGTCACGGCGGGAACATTATCCCGCAGGTAGAGCCAACTCTTGCGGTCGATATTGATGGGGTAGCTGAGATTTGCCGGGCCAGAAACTTTTTGCATCAGTGAGCCAAGCCGTTCTGCGGCAGGATAAGGAAGGGGCCGCAGGAGGATCGCATCCACGACGCTGAAAATGGCGGTGTTAGCGCCGATGCTCAGGGCCAGGGTCAGGATAACCACCATCGAATATCCTGGGTTTTTCACTAACCGCTTCAGCGCGTGATGCAGCTCACCTGGAACTTCCCTCATCCAGCCACCCCCTTCGCATCCCTTCGGTCGGATGCATTTCGAGGGCCACAAATATAGCTGCGCTCTCAACGACCTATGTTTGATGGGTGTTCAGAGACGGTCTTCCCTGTCCGAAACCGACCACTGCGGCGCCGCTAGTTCCGACACTCGCAAAACGACCGCTGTTCCCCATACGGGCTTCAGTTTTTTGCGTACGCCGGCGTCTTTTCAAGCTGCGGGAAAAACGGAGTCGCAGCTTGAGGCCACAACGTCTGGACGGAGTTGCAGCAATGAACGCCTTGCACGCTTCGATTTTTCCGCGTTTCTAGGCGGCCCGGGAGGACCGCAGGGTGATTTCAATCTCCTGGCGCACCGTGCGGTTGACCTGGTTCGCATTGATCCAAAAGGGAGCCTTGGTTTCTACCTCCAGGACCTGGGCCGAGGCGTCGTAGTTCCAGTGAATCCGGACCCCATTCTTCTCTGCTTCCCCCCGCGGGCTGGCGACGCGTATGCCGAGCTGCGAAGCCTTCTTCCGCAACCGTGCAAAAATAGCCCGCGTAATACCGTGAAACGTCTGCTTAACATTGCCTGACATCGCAATTCCCTTCGCTGAAAATGCCGCGTGTGGCGCCGCTCGAACCACCACACTATCAATGGACGAGCAGCCGAGGAGAATCGTTCATGCGGGAGGGAGGTTCAGACTGCGTCGAAACGCGGACGGCGGCTGAACCATTGCATAAACAAAAGTAAAACTGACTGAAATGCTATCGCGCCGCATAGATCGATGCCAACGTCGAACACCGAGCTGGTTCGGCTGGGCAGAAAACTCTGATGGTATTCGTCCAGACCTGCGATCAGCAGAGTACAAAGCAAGGCCAGAACCGAAGCGCGACGCCATAATGTCCAATGGCGCACAGCCATGCGGGAAAGAGTCTGCCGCCAGCTATAGAAGAACGCCAGACTGACAACTCCGTATCCGACAAAATGGCCAGTCTTGCGGATCAGGTGGTGAATCTCCATCCATCTGTCCGGGCTGAGCGGCCCGAACAGCCGCACCCACAGCGGATAAAGCCAGTGGCTCGTATTAGCCGCTGACATCGTGGCCGTCGATTCCAGGGCGATCATCAGAACGCTCAGCGCCGCCGGAACCCAATCCAAAATCCAGCCCAGCGGCCGTTTGTCGCCGAACCTCGATGAACCCATGTCATCGATTATAGAAGGTCAAAGAGCTCCAGCCAGATTGCGGGGGCGATACGGTTCTATGGATTCGCAACAGAATCCAAATTGGAAACCCCGGTATCACCTGGGAACAGACATTCAACCTGGCTTGTTTTTCTACTCTGCTGTCAAGGAAACGTACCATTTAGCGGAACGAGAAAAGGTGGCTTTACCACAAAGCATGGCACGCTGCACGCAGCCAGATGGCCAGGGCTTTCGCACCAGGATCAGGATGGCCCAGGACTCTATCCCCTAAATAGCTCGAACGACCCAATCTCGGCTTCATGTGTGCTGTCGATTCCGCTCCACGATCCGCTGCTTCCACCGCGGCAAAGATTACTTCGCGCGTTGCCTTCTTAGCCGCACCCTGCTCGAGCGTTCTCGCGAAGGGCTCCAATGCGTCCAGCATGGTGCGATCTCCCGGCTTGGCTCCCCCAAGATCGCTGATGGCCTGGCAGCCTTGCAGCAAAGCGTCCGCCCATTGCCCCAGTCCTGCCGGGCGCGCGCCCTCGAGAACATTGCCGCAGCGCAGGAAAAGAACGCCGTACAGCGGCCCGGAGGATCCGCCCAACACAGTTCTTAATGTATGACCAATCGCTTTCAGAGTGGCGGATACGTCATCTAAAGGCCAGAATTCGATGGTGTCCTCGATCGTGTTCGCGATCCCATTCCGGATCGCGTCCTGAATCGCTGTGGCCCCACGCGCCATGCTGATGCCAAGGTCAGCGTCCCCTGTAATACGGTCCAACTCGGTGAGCTGAGGTTCGGCAACTATCAGCGCCTGACAGGCAGCCTCAATGGCCTGCCTCAACTTCCTTCCACCTTCACTTTGAGCACCACCCCTGGCCGCAATGGCGCTTTTGCTCACTTTGGCGCTCGCCGCTGCCGCATTCCCCGAAGGATGCGCCAATGAAGGATGCGCCAATACATTGGGCCATGCGGGGGCGGTTGTAGGAGCGTCCAGCCATTGCAGTCGCTCATCGGTCAGTCCGAGAAGCGATAGTGAAATCCCGGCCATATCGAGCGAGGAGAGGAAGGTTCCAGCAAATATTCGTTCCACCGTGATCCCTTTGGCAGACAAAAAGGTCATGGCGTGACGCGCCACAACCGCCAGTTCCATCCCGGTCGTGGCTCCCAGGTTGTTGATGAGGAGTGCCACTCGTCTTTGGCTATGCGATCTTGCATGGCCGAGAATTTCGCTCAGCAGGGTCTCCGTGAGCTGATCGGCAGGCTGAAGCGGCATCCGCTTCACGCCCGGTTCGCCATGGATCCCGAGGCCGAGCTCCATCTCCTGCTCGCCCAACTCGAAGCTTGGGCGTCCCACCGCGGGAGATGTTCCAGCGGAGAACGACACGCCCATCGTGGCCAGCGATTGGATAGCGGCCTTGCCTATGTCAACCAATTCGGCAAGGCTCTTGCCTTCCCCAGCCGCTGCGCCCATCAGCTTATGAATCAAGACCGTTCCCGCCAGCCCGCGTGCGCCGGTGGCGCTCGCCTGCAGCGCAACGTCATCGTCCACGATGATCATTTCCACGGCAATGCCTTCGGCGCGGGCCATCTCCGCGGCCAGCCCGAAGTTAAGGCGATCGCCGGTATAGTTTTTTACTACCAGCAGCGCTCCAGGCTTGCCCGCGACCGCGCGGATGGCGGCGAACACCGCGTCACTGCTGGGCGAAGTAAAGACCTCGCCGGCAACTGCCGCGCTGAGCATGCCAGGTCCAATGTAGCCCGCGTGCGCCGGCTCATGGCCGCTGCCTCCGCCCGAGACTACGGCTACTTGCCGGTCGCGCGCCTTTGCCGCATCCGCGCGAATCAGCGCCTTTTGCCCAAGCAGGCGGACCACGCCCGGATACAGGACCGCCATCCCCTGCAGCATCTCTTCCACGATTTGTTCTGGACGGTTCACAAATTTCTTCATGATTGAGCCAATTTACCGCCTCACGAGCAGGTGTGCGAAGCGACTCCGCGGCGATGAGGGCTTAAAAGCGTCCGTTCTCAATCGGCGCTATCATTTGTGTTGAGGTACGCGCACTACTGTGCATGAAAGGCGAGAGACCATGGCTCACCGCTCCAGACGTGAATTTCTCAAAACCGGACTTGCCGCAGGCGCACTCGCGGCCACTGGAAGTTTGCCCCTCAAAGCCGCGCCCCAGACGGCAACTGACTGGGTAACCCTCGGACAAACCAATGTGAAGGTTACACGCCTCGCTTTTGGCACGGGGAGCTTTTCCGGCCAGGTGCAGCGCGACCTGGGTCAGGAGCAATTTACGCGACTGGTGCGCCACGCGCATGAGCGCGGCGTCCGCTTCTTCGAGACCGCTGAATCGTATAACGGAATGCATGAAATGCTGGGCATCGCGCTCCAGGGTGTTCCCCGCGACAGCTACCGGCTCATGACCAAGTTCACCACGTATCACGGCGGCGATCCGCAGGCCAAGATCGATGAGTTGCGGCGCGCTGCCAAGACCGAGTACTTCGATATAGCCCTGCTGCACTGGCAGCATGACCAGGCGTGGCCGACCGAGAGCCTGCGCTGGCAGGACGGGATCTCCGAAGCGCAGGTTAAGCAGGCCGTCCTGTCCCACGGGGCTTCCGTGCACGGGCTGCCGGCGTTGCGCCAGGTCCCGCAGATGAAGTGGCTCGAACTCGCCATGATCCGCATGAACCACAAGGGCGTGCGCATGGACGCGGAAGATTACAACACCCAAGGCCTGGGAAACGTAAACGAAGTTGTTACTCATGTGAAGGAAGCGCGCAAACAGGGCATGGGCGTGATCAGCATGAAGCTGGTCGGCGAGGGCGCATTCACCAACCGCGAGGACCGCAAGGCGGCAATGAAATTCGCGTTTCGCAACGCGGGGGTCACGGCCGTGACGGTTGGTTATAAGAACCCGGCGGAAGTCGACGAGGCCATCGAGAACTTGAACCTGGCGCTGGCTTAGCGGGGCATGGTTGCAATCAGCGGGGACCGGCTGTGGAGCCGCATCGAGGTTCTCAGCCGATTCACCGATCCTGCATCACCGTGGACTCGCCGCTCTTTTGATGCGCAATTTTTCCGGGGCCGTTCGTGGCTGGAGCAGGAGTTTCAGTCCGCCGGCCTTACCGTCTCTGTCGATGCCGGAGGCAACCTGGTGGGCCGGCTGCCCGGAAGCCATTCAGGCGCCGCCGCTTTGGTAAGCGGATCGCATTCCGACACCGTACCCTCGGGAGGCCGTTTCGACGGTGCGCTTGGCCTGCTGGCCGCTCTCGAAGCCGCGCAGTCCATGCGGGAACAAGGCATCTCCCTGTCTCACCCTATGGAAGTGGTCGATTTCCTGGCCGAGGAGCCAGGTGAGTTCGGTCTTTCCTGCATAGGCAGCCGCGCCTGGGCAGGCGTATTGAGCGCATCCGACCTTGCGCGGCAGTTGCCCTCGGATCTGACTCTGGCTGCCGCCATCGAAAGCGCGGGTGGTATTGCGAAGCAGTTGGGGGCTCCTCTTCGCACCCCGGATTCTATCGCCGCCTACGTCGAGTTGCACATCGAGCAAGGGCTCGTCCTCGGCGCACGCAGGGCCGAGGTCGGCGTGGTCACGGCCATTGTGGGCATCCGGCGCTATGAGGTGAACGTGGAAGGGCGTGCCGATCACGCCGGCACAACACCCATGGCATTGCGCCGGGACGCTTTGGTGGGAGCAGCCGGTTTCCTTCGCGATGTCGACGAGCTTGCGCGATCCAGACCTGAGGGCGGCCCTTACCTGGTAGCCACGGTTGGCAAGCTCTCGGTCTCGCCCAATGCGATCAATGCGGTGCCCGGTTTGGTCTCCATGATTCTCGAAATCCGCAGCACGGATGGCGAAGCAATGACGCAGTTTGAGGGAGCATTGTGGAAACGCGTTGAACCAGACTTCGAAGCCCGAGGTTTACATCTCAGCGTTTCGCTGCTGAGCCAGACCCTGCCCACCGCCTGCTCCACGGTCATTCAGGACACCATTGAGGAGGCGGCGGCGAGAGCCGGGATCCTCAGCACGCGCCTGCCCAGCGGAGCCGGCCACGACGCCGTCTTTGTCGCTCACCTGGCGCCGGTAGGGATGATTTTCGTACCCTGCAAAGAGGGCAGAAGCCACGTCCCCGAAGAATGGGCCGAACCGGCCGACTGCGCGAAAGGAGCGCAGGTGCTGGCGGAAACTCTGCTTCTACTCGATCGAACCCTGCCTATGTGAGGACCTGGTTCTCCTAGAGGCCTTGCTCGACCATGGCCAAAACGCGCGCGGCGAGGGAACGAATCTGTGCCTTCGAGGCTTGATGCAACGGCCCGGCTATCACCAGAAACGCCAATCCATGGACGGCGGACCAAGCCGCATACTCCGCCCCTGGCCTCCGCGTTTGGGGCAGGACCCCGGTTTCCACGAGAAGATCCAAAGCCGATTGCAACAGCTGAAACGGGTTCAGTCCGCTCTTCCCCGACTTGGCTGGATCGACGTCATCCTCCACCGGATCAGGGACCAAAAACGCAGTGCGGAAAAGCCCTGGTTCGTCTATGGCAAAGTTCAAATAACCGGTGCCCACGGCACGCAGCGTAGCTCTTGCCATCTCCGGCCCTGAACCTTTGCGCCGGGCCACCTTCCTGAGCTCAGCCTCGATGGCCTTGGCCAGCAGCGACAGGGCAGCCGTGCGCACGGCGCGCAGCAGATCCTGATGATTGGCAAAGTGCCGGTAGGCCGCATTCGGAGCGACCCCGGCGGAACGGGTGGCCTCGCGCAAGACAATAGCCTGCGGGCCACCCTGGCGCGCCAGTTCAATCCCGGCATCGAGCAAAGCACGGCGCAAGTCGCCATGACGGAACGTCTTGCGGGGCCCGGATTTTTTGGGAAACTTCATGGGTTCTTGTGGACAGTGTACACTTTAATCCAGTAGAGTTTGTGGACAGTGTACACATGCCAAACGGATTACCCTCCTGTTCATTTGGCAGAGTCCAACCAAACCCCAAGAGGATATTCCATGGGTACTCTGGAAAGCTCTCCCCGAATTACGCCGTTTCTATGGTTTAACGACACAGCCGAAGAAGCGGTTGATTTTTATCTCTCGATCTTCAAGAATTCGCGCCGCCTCGACGTGCTCCACAATAATGGAAACCGTCCTGCTCCGGCGCGCGTTCTCACCCTGTCGTTCGAGCTCGATGGCCAGAGGTTTGTGGCCCTGAACGGCGGCCCGATGTTCACCTTCAACGAAGCAACTTCGTTTGTCGTTCGCTGCGACTCTCAACAGGAGGTCGATTATTATTGGGACAAACTCTCGGCCGGTGGAAGCGAGGGCCAATGCGGCTGGCTTAAGGATCGCTTTGGAGTTTCCTGGCAGGTCGTCCCCGCGCGCGTGCCTGAGCTGATCAAGAAACCCAAGGCAATGGAAGCCATGCTGAAGATGAAGAAACTCGACCTCGACGAGCTCGAGCGCGCGTCACAAAGTTAGGTCAAGCGGATTACAAACCAACTTCTCTCAAACCAATTTCTTAAGGAGCGGAAAATGAGCACAACGGCACAACAGGAAATTAAAGCGCCGGCAAGCGTCACCAGCGGCAACTTCGTATGGCACGAATTGAGAACCACCGATGCCATAGGCGCTACAGACTTTTACACCCACGTCGTCGGCTGGAAGGCGAAGAGCTCAGGCGATCCCGCCGGCATGCCTTACACCCTGCTGACATCCGGGGGTTTTGATGTTGCCGGACTCATGGAGCTGAGCCCCGGGATGCTGGCGGGCGGCATGAGGCCGGCCTGGGTTGGATTCATCGGGGTCGACGACGTCGATGCCTATGCGAAACGGATAGAGGACGCCGGCGGCAAACTGCTCTGCCCTCCCATGGATATTCCGACCGTCGGCCGCTTTGCCTCGGCGGAAGATCCCCAGGGGGCCACTTTCCTCATTTTCAAGGGCTCGCTGGCCGAAGCGCCCGCGCGCCCCGCGTTTGGCTCACTGGGGACCGTCGGCTGGAATGAACTATCGGCAAACGACGAAAAATCCGCCTGGCCCTTTTACTCCGGCATTTTTGGTTGGAAGGTGGACAGCGAAATGGACATGGGCCCCATGGGCATCTACCGGATTTTCAACAACGGCGGACCGCGGTTCGGCGGGATGATGAGCCGCGACCCAAAAAATTCCCCATTGCCCTTCTGGCTCTTTTACTTCGCGGTCGAAGATATCGATGCGGCAGCGGCTCGTATTCAGGAAAAGAAAGGCCAGATCTGCATGGGGCCCCACGAAGTGCCGGGCGGCCAGTGGATCGTTATGGGTACCGATCCCCAGGGCGCCATGTTCGCCGTTGTGGGGAGCAGAAACCAATAGCAGGGCTGTCAGCCGGGGCGACCAGGGCCGATACCTGGCGCCCCGCAACATCATTCAACGCCTACCAGCGAAATCTCGAACACCTCAAATAGAAGTTACTTTTTGTGCCGGCCCTACTCCCTGGTAACCGGCTTCTCGCCCAGGCTGGAACTCCATAAAAATAGGCTTGAAAGATAGGCTAAGCTGCCAATGATCACCTAAGCGCGCCTAACTCAGGGCTAGCCGATGTCGTCCATTTAGCTAACTCGAAGTTCCCCTCCTCCCTAGAAGCGAACTTCGTTAAGTTATTACGTTGCCCCGTTAAGAGCGGCAGTACATGAATAAAACTTTATAAATGGCGCAAAATAATTTTTACGCGGCAATAGCACTAACGTTACAATTGGGTTTCCCGTCACCCCCAGATGGAGTAAATTGGTACGTTTTATCAATCGATACCAAAAGAAGGACTACGTTCCGAAAATGAACAGGCGCGAGCAACGAAATGGAATTTTTTCAGATTTAGGGGTGGTGCTCGAGCGCCTCTGGAATTTCCATCAAGCCATGCACTTCGGGCTGCCGGTTGAAAATGCCGAAGAGAGCATGGAACAGATGAAGACTGCTTTGACACGAGGGGCGCACGGTGTTCAGCTGGGTTTCTCTCCGCCGGGCGTTGTTTCGTCGCATTCCGAGGCTGCTGACTCGCGGCTGGCTTGAGCGCCCCGTCTCTCCCTGCTCCTTCCGATTGACCCCAGACCAGCCACTCCGCTTGGAAGCTGCCTGACCGCGCAAAACTATATGGGTGCTTCTTCGGCGCCTCTTGTCCAATTTCGGCTGGGGGCGACGCTTCATGGAAAAACAGCTTTCCCCTGCCCACAAATTTGTCATCTCGACCGAAGCGTAGCGAAGTGGAGAGATCTGCGGTTTGTAAATGCATCCGCTACTATTTCTTTTCTATTTCCCATAGTGAAGGCGCCAATCGGAGGCGTCCTCATTTTCACGTACACTTCACTCGTCGCGGGATATTCCGAAGCGTCAAAGAACTGGAGCAGGCTATTCGTGAATCCATCCATGTTCACAATCAAGCCCCAAGCCCTTCGTCTGGACCAGAACCGCTGACGAGATTCTGGCCAGCATTGCACGCTTCGCACAGCGCACTCCACCAAACGTTCAGAAGCCATTTTGATTTATTGCATGAATCAATGGGACGGGAGACTAGTGGAAACGCTTCTTCTTACTGCTCCCCCAGAATTGTCGTCTCGACCGGAGCGTAGCGGAGTGGAGAGACCTGCAGTTTGGCCCTTATGGGAGCCAAACCCAACCCAAGCCACAAGCCTCCCCTTTGTCATCCCGAGAGAAGCCGAGGGATCTGCAGTTTTGCCCTTATGGCAGCTAAACCCAACCCAAGCCACAAGCCTCCCCTTTGTCATCCCGAGAGAAGCGAGATCGGGGTCTACGGCAGCGGCATAGCCCCCGCGGCTGTATTTGAACAAGTTCAAATATTTCTCGACAAATTGCCGAACGCCCTTCAAGCTGTTTTTGAACGTGTTCATTTCCTATGAAGCCGATCAAAAAAGCCGAAGCTACGAGATCCCAGATCCTCGATGTGGCGCTGGACCTCTTCCGCCGCCATGGATTCGAGTCCACCACCATGCGCGGCATCGCCGCTGAAGCCGGAGTTTCACTTGGCTCCGCCTACTACTACTTCGAATCCAAGGAAGATCTGGTGATGGCCTTCTATGAGCGGGCGATGGAGGCCATGGCGCCCAGGCTGGAAGCCACTTTGGCCGCCAATGACGGCGTCGAAGATCGCGTTGCGGCCCTGTTGGAGGTGAAATTCGAGTACTTCCAGGCCAGCCGCAATTTCCTGGGAGCGCTGCTGCGGCACGCCGCCGACCCGCTGCACCGGCTCTCCCCCTTCAGCGACGCGACCCGCGCCATTCGCGATCGCGATCAGGAATTCTTCGCGCGGGCTATCGCCGAATCACGCGAAATGCGTCTGCCGGCGGAACTCGCGTCGCACCTGCCCAGGCTGCTCTGGCTTTACCAGATGGGATTGATCCTCTACTGGATCTACGATCGCTCACCGGGCCAGCGGCAGACGCGCATCTTACGCGAAAAGAGCTTGGCGCTTCTTGTTACTTTTCTCAAAATGTCGCGATTTGCGCTTCTGAAACCTCTGCGGTCAAAGATCGTGGAACTGATTGTCCTCGCAGAAGGAGGACAGAGCCGTGCATGAGTGGACGCCAGGCAACAAACTGATCCGCCTCGCGATTGCGCTGGTATGGCTTTACCAGGGCTTTTGGTGCAAGGTTCTGGGAGGCGTTCCCCGTCACGAGGCCATCATCGCGGCCGTGCCCTTCATTGGTTCCGCGGCAGGTCGCAGCGCGCTCATTGCACTGGGCCTGCTCGAATGCGGCATTGGCCTATGGGTTTTGTCAGGCCGCTGGATGCGCCAGGGCGCGATCGTTCAGACCGCGCTGCTGGCTGCGATGAATGCCGGCGGGCTCATCTGGGCCGCGCATCTGATTCCCGATCCCGCCGGAATGGTTCTGCAAAACTTTACGTTTCTCCTCCTCATCTGGATTGCAACCGAGGATCGCCAACGTGCAGTGCCGGCCTGAGATGACGTCGACAGCATGGCGGCGTGGGCCGTTTCGCCTTCGGCCGCGAGGTCCGATCTTTGGACAGACGTACGAGGACTCTGCCATCGAACTTCGTGTGTTCAAGCCGCAAAGCCGCGTGTTCGCCATCGCGGGCGCGGGATGCACCGCGCGCGCACTGGCTGCAGCGGGGCATTTTGTAACAGCCGTCGACGTCAATGCACGCCAACTCGGGTACGCGAGACGGCGAGCCGACGGCGAACCGGCGCGGAGAGGGGTCGTCGAGGATTTGCTCGCTGTTGGCCGCAATCTGGCAACGCTTGCCGGATGGAGCGGACCCAGGCTGGCGCATTTCCTCAGCTTGTCGGATGGGTCCGAACAAGCTGAATACTGGGATCGTTGGCTCGATACGCCAATGTGGCGCGCCGTCGTCGATGCATTGCTGGCCCCTCGCCTGCTCGGGCTCTTGTATGCCAGTCCGTTTGTCGGCTCGCTGCCGGGAGATTTCGGGGAGCGAATTCGGCAGCGCCTCCGGCGAGGCTGGAGCCTGCACGCCAACTGCTCCAATCCGTATGCCGCGGCTTTACTGCTCGGCCACGCACCTGCGGAGTTCGGCCCCTCGATTTCTCCGATCAACTTCGTCTGTGCCGATGCGGCCGAATTCCTCGAAAACTCCCCGGTGCCTTTCGATGCATTCGCCTTGTCGAACATCGGCGATGGAGCGTCGCCGGCCTACCAGCGGCGATTGCGTACCGCAGTCGAACGCGCCGCCGCTCCCGGCGCTGTGCTGGTGACCCGCAGTTTTGCAGAACCGCTACCCTACACCGCTGCCAATTGGGCAGCCCAGGACCGCTCGCTGCTTTGGGGCGTTGTGGAAGTAAGCCGCCTCGACGGCGGCCATCCGGGAGACCCACCATGCTCCATTGGTTGAAGCGCCATCCGATTCCGATCTCGGCTTTCTTCCGTCATTCGCTAGTGTTAACCTACGCGTTTCCGCCGAAGGTCCTGGAGCCCCTGCTGGTGCCCGGACTGGTGCTCGATACATGGCATGACCATGCCTTCCTGGCCGTCGCGCTGGTGCAGACGGAGGACCTGCGGCCCAGCTTTCTTCCGCGCGCAATGGGCCGTAACTTTTTTCTCAGTGGGTACCGCATCTTCACCAGGCTGGCCGGCAGCCAATCGAAACGCGGGCTGAAGATTCTGCGCAGCGACACTGACATGCCCGTTATGGTGCGCGTCGGCAACCGGCTGACGCATTACAACTATCATCTCTGTCAGTCGACCCTTGAGGAACGCGCCGGTGAACTCCATTGGTCAATTGAGACACAGCGGTGCGAGGCCGATCTCGAAGTCGTGGCGCGTCTGGGCGCGGTTCCGGCACAGCTCCCGCAAGGCTCACCCTTCGCAACATTCGCCGAGGCTAGGCGATTTGCCGGCCCCCTGCCCTACACCTTCGACTACGAAAAGGAAACAGGATCGATCATTGCCATTCGTGCTGTGCGGCAGGAATGGGATCCGCAACCCGTAGAGGTCGACGTCCGTCGGAACATGTTTCTCGAGCGCGAGCCATTCCGCCAGGCTGCGCCTATCCTTGCCAATGCCTTTCATGTGCGCGATGTCCCCTATCGATGGCAACGCGGGAGAGTCGTATGAACGCAACGGCGGTCCGGCGGCCCTGGCAGGGCGTTCTCCAGATTTTGCGGTTCAACTGGTGTTTCTATGGCGCGACCACGGCTGTCATCGTCGTGGCTCTGCTGGCGGCGCCGTTTCTGCCCCGCCTCTTGCGCGCGGGACTTCTGATCGGCGTTGCGCCGGCGCTGTTCTGGCTGATGTCTTCGCTGCTGGTGTCCTACTACGTCTACGATCGCTTTCCGCTCTACGATCTAAACTGGATTCCACGCGTTTTATCGCGGATACCCAGCCGCTGGCTGAACATCCATTGCGGCTTGGATGAAACCAGTGGCCTGCTTGCGGCGATCTTTCCTGGGGCAGCCTTTGACGTGGTTGACATCTTCGATGCGCGCGTCATGACCGAGGCTTCCATCAGGCAGGCGCGACGAATGCAACGCGGCGCGATCGCGGCCACACCGGGACGCTTCGACGATTTGCCCTTTAACTCCGGCGCCTTCGACGCAGCCTTCTGTATCTTCGCTGCGCATGAGCTACGCCCTGATTGGCAGCGCGCTGCGCTGTTTCTGGAAATTGCGCGTGTTCTGATCCCTGGCGGCGAACTCGTGCTGATGGAACACTCCAGAGATTGGTGGAACTTCCTCGCCTTCGGCCCTGGTTTTCTTCATTTCTTCTCGCAGCGCACCTGGCGCAGGACGGCTGCCAAGGCCGGCTTTGGACTGCAAACCGAGCTTTCCATGACACCCTTCGTCCACGTCTACGTCTTGCGGAGAACGATGTGACTCTCGCCACTCACCTGCACGTCGTCGGAGCCCTTCTGCTCTTGCTCGGCGCAAGCCACATCTTCTTCAACCGCTACTTCGGATGGGAGCAGGAGCTGCAAACCGTCTCTCTGCTCACACGCCGCATCTTCTTTGTGCACACCTTCTTCATTGGGCTTGGAGTGGCGCTGGCCGGCGCAGGGTCGCTGTTCTACGCCGACGCTCTCCTCCGCCACGACACTTTGAGCCGCGCGGTCCTCGCCGCAATGGCGGCGTTTTGGTTGTGCCGCCTTTTGGCCCAGTTTCTGGCCTACGACTCAGCTATCTGGCGAGGCAACCGGTTTCGCACATCGATGCACATAGCTTTTGCGATGCTCTGGTGCTACGTGACGACGACATACGGACTGGCCCTGATGGCCGTCTGGAAATGATCGCCATCGCCAGCGAGTACCGCTGGGAAAATTTTATTGCCGGCGGTTGTGGCTTCGCCCTCGCGCTTTTTCGCGGGCTGCATCTGACAATTGCAAAGCAAGAAACGGAGTGTTTTCCTCTTAGCTTCTGGTTAGCCTGGCTTTAGCTCCCAGGAGGGGGACGCATGAATACCATCTCCGCGGATGTAAACGCCATTCCGGCAGAACCTGCCACTGCACGCATTCGCGCCCTGGACTGGCAGTCCATCGCGCAAGGTCTGGATGAGCAAGGGAGCGCAGTGCTTCCTCAAATCCTGTCAGCGGTCGAATGCCGGGCAATTGCCGCGCTTTATCCCGACGATCATCTTTTCCGCAGCCGAGTGGTCATGGCACGGCATGGATTCGGGCGGGGCGAGTATAAGTACTTTCGATATCCTCTACTGGACATTATTCAGGGGCTGCGGGAGGTCCTTTATTCCCGGTTGGTTCCAGTAGCAAACCGCTGGAATGCCGCGATGGGCATCGAGGTGCGCTATCCGGAACAGCATGTCGATTTCCTCCAACGATGCCACGACGCGGGACAGAGCCGTCCCACGCCTCTGCTGCTGGAGTACGGAGCTGGGGATTACAATTGCCTGCACCAGGACCTGTATGGCGAACATGTTTTTCCCATACAGGTGGCGGTGCTGTTGTCGGATCCGGCGCGCGATTTCAGCGGGGGTGAATTCGTGCTGACGGAGCAACGCCCACGCATGCAATCGCGCCCTGAAGTAGTAGCCCTGCGCCAGGGCGATGGCGTGGCCTTTGCCGTACATCATCGGCCAGTGCCAGGCACGCGAGGCACTTATCGCGTCAATCTGCGGCATGGTGTGAGCCGTGTACGTTCAGGACAACGGCACACCGTAGGGATCATCTTTCACGATGCGACTTAGGAGAGATCGCTAGTTGGGCCTGTTCGACAACATCGGAGAAGCAAGCCTGGAGAAGGAGATCCTGGAGCCGGGAGCGGCAATCCTTCGTGGGTTCGCCTTGAGCCACGAGGCCGATCTGCTGGCGGCGCTGACGACTGTCAGTGAACGATCTCCCTTTCGTCACATGGTGACTCCGGGTGGTTTTCCCATGTCGGTGGCCATGACCAACTGCGGCGGGTTGGGTTGGATTACGGACCGAAAGGGCTATCGCTACGATGCCACCGATCCTGAGACCTGGAAACCCTGGCCTGCGATGCCCGGCTGCTTTCTTGAGCTAGCCGAGAGCGCAGCGGAGGCGGCCGGTTTCCCCTCGTTTGTGCCGGATGCCTGTCTGATCAATCGCTATCAGCCTGGCGCGAAGATGTCGCTGCATCAGGACAAGGACGAGTGCGACTTCAGCCAGCCAATCGTCTCGGTCTCTCTTGGCCTGCCGGCGGTCTTCCTATACGGCGGAGAGCAACGCGCAGACAAAGCAAGACGTATCAGTGTCATTCACGGAGACGTAGTGGTGTGGGGCGGCACGGCCAGACTCCGCTATCATGGCGTTCTGCCGTTGAAGGATGGTTTTCATCCTGTTCTGGGGGCCCACCGTTTCAATCTCACGTTTCGCAAGGCAGGATGAAGGGCCGCCTCGATGTCGCTTTTTGGTGTGAAGGGGCGGGGCTTTCAGAGTCTGCGTGAGAACTGCACACCGAGTCCCAAAGGGACGGCTGATAATAGCCCAGGACGTCAAGTCCTGGGTAAACCGAATCGGAAGCGATCCAGTCCCGTAAGGGACGGCTGATAATACCCAGGATGAAATCCTGGG
>JBARKD010000053.1:0-5081 GCA_049800615.1 Acidobacteriaceae bacterium
TCGAGAGGGCAGCCTGATAGCTGTTCAACGGTTTGGGGGCTACTTCAATAGGTGGATTATCGCCGATACCGCCCAATTCCGCATACTGTGTCCAAAGGTCCGCTTCGATGAGCTCGGCTGCAGCCAGCATACGCAGGATCGCTACATCTCCTTTGGTTAGACTGCTGCTTTGGCCGAAAGCCGGCTTGAGACTACCAGCAAAACCCGCTCCCACCGTGGCTGCGCTTCCAGCCAGCATTCCAGTTTTTAGAAACGACCGGCGATTCACCGGACGATTGATCGAACCGTCTGATTTCTGCATAGCACTCCTTTAAATCAGCTGTCAGTTTCGTTTTTGACTTTGCAGAGGGCAGCCCTAGTGCACCCATCTTTAGCTGCTCACGACACCGCTTACATAATTTTCGTCTCGAGTAGTTGGCACTACGATCGGATTGGCAATTACGTTCTGCCGCCTAATCATCAGAACTGGTAAGAGACACTTTTATTCCTGGTCACCAAAAAAAGGTAGGGTTTGAAAGAAGCCGAGAGCTATGCCGCTGCTGCCAGAGTTGATCCACTCGTCCATCCGTCGACCCGGCGCGTCGGAATAAATACCGCCCAGCTCAGTTCTCATAACGTGCGGAACATTTCATCGTTCTGAACAATTGTTGCAACCGATGCCGATGCTAAGCGTCACACTTGCAGAATCAAGCTCGAACGCCGTATGCATCTGCAACGAAAACTTAGATCTTAAAAGGAGAAGTTATGAAGAAGTACACAAAAATTCTAGTCGCAATCACATTCCTGCTTGGGCTCGGTGTGGCTGCCAATGCGGAAACGCGCACCGTGGTGAATGTAACGCTGCCCTTCGAGTTTGTGGTCGGTAAAACGACACTCCCCGCAGGCGAATATGCTGTCAAGCGAATTTCGGATCAACCATCCGGCGTACTGTTATTCACTAGCTATGACAATCGTGCCAGTGTGTTTGTGAATCCTATCGAGACGGAAGAGGCTACCGCCTTCAGGCCCAGCGCGAGTTTCCATAAGGTTGGCGACCAGCACCTCCTCAGCAGCATTGAGACAGCAGATTATGTTTATAAGTTCCGCGTATCTCGTTCGGTCACCCTGGTAGCCGCTGCGAAACCACGCGACACTGTCTCTGTGTCAGGAAGTGGGGGGAGTAACTAGGTCGTTTCGGCGCTCTCTCATGGGTTCCAATACGCACCCAGGATCTTCGTTCCACAGCGAGGGTTATGCTGAATGATGGTTTCTCGCATCAGATAAAAAGATGCAGAACTACATTGCGCCTAATGATCATGCTGGAGTTCAAGCGCATCGAAAGCAACAGCGAGGGCTTGCGCCAGCTTATTGAAGGCGTCCTGCATAACAGTCCACTATGCCCTCCCCAACCAGGGAGGGGGTGGACACACCGAAGACGACTAACGCCGGCACCCGCGAAGTTCACGGCGTGTTAACACTATGCGCCATGCTTCTTGACTTGCGCGTGGGATGGATCGGACCCACAGAATGGAGTGCTCCCTCCGGAACGGCAAAAGGAATCGCGATCTTGAATAAGGTTCCGCGCTCATTTCCACCATCAAGGTAGATCTGCCCGCCATGATCCTCGACAATCTTCTTGGCTATCGCAAGGCCCAGTCCACCGCCGTCGGCCTTTCCGTAGCTCACAAAGGGTTCAAAAACGGAGTCCTGCATCGCCGGGGGAATGCCGGGGCCGTTATCCCAAACGGCAATTTCCAAGCAGGCTCGACCTCCGGTGGTGGTTATGACGATCTTCCCCGAGTCCGAAGAGACCGCCTCGCAAGCATTCAGCACCAGATTGGCGATTACCCTTTCGAGACGGTTGGAATCGAACCAGCCCACGGCTGTCCCTTCATGATGATGCTTAATGGTGATGCGGCGGAACTCCGGTTTGACACTTGTCATCCGGATCGCCCGCTTGACGGTGTCCACGATGTTTCGTGCGCCGGGCCGAAGCGTGTCTCCACTCCTGGAGCATTCCAACAGAGAGGAGACCAACTCATTCATCTGGTCGACGGCGCAACGGATTTCGTGGTAGAGTTCGTTCCTTTCCATCTCGCTAATATCTGCCTGGGTGAGAAATTCCGCATTTGCCAGGATGGCGGTCAGGGGATGGCGAAGATCATGGGAAACGAAGGCGACCATCCTGCCTACGGCGGAAAGCGACTCCAGAATTGACAGATCCAATGGTATGCTCCTCAACGAGCCAACCGGCAATAATCGCCGCCTACACACAGCGCTTTCCAGCATTGAACCCCCTCCCATCTACGATTGCCGAAATTCAGCAAGGAAGTGCCATCTTCTGCTTCGGCATCGCCACGCACCCCTTGGGAAACCGTTCGCGACCCTGGCTTCTCAACCTGGCTCTGCGGTTATGTAAATCCACCCTGTTCCAGCGGGGGCAATGTTCCGTTTCTTAAAGTGAGTCCCGCACGAGAAAAGTCTCCCGGCAGTGGTGTACGGTGAGTACTCCGGAGCGACTCGCGAACCATCCTCCGGGCTCTGGCCAGACGTGACATCACGGTTCCGATCGGGATCGACAATATTTCGGCTGTCTCCCGATAAGACGCATCCTCAACGTCACACAGCAAAATGACTTCGCGAAAGATGACCGGCAGCTGCTCGATTGCACCTCGAACCGCATCGATATTGAAACGCCCAATCAGCAGCGACTCAGGAGTGGCGGAAGCTGCGGGCAAATCCTCCTCTGAGTCCACAGCAAGGGTCATGCGCCGCTCGAGTTTTGTGCGCGAACTTAGAAACGTGTTCTTCAGAATCTGGAATATCCAAGGCCGGAAATTGGTGCCAGGCTGAAACGATGCGTAGCTGCGTAAAGCTTTTAAGTAAGTCTCTTGCACGAGATCCTCGGCATCGTTCTGATCCTGCGCAAGCCAGCGCGCGAAGTTGTAAAGAGAATCGAACAGGGGCAAAGCCATCTCTTCAAACTCGGTCAACGATCTATTTTTCTGTGCGGGTGAAGGCCCAAAATGAACCATCCTCCGCGGGCTAAAGCCAAGACGTCTCATTTGCCTTCTCCGCAAAATCGCACCCCAACAGTGCGCGTCTTGCCGCGAGCCATCAATTCACCCAGGCTTGTCTCCTCATAACCCGTTTATTGCCTGCCAAGTACATGATCGCTAATGGGTTAGTTCCGCACATATCCTTGGCCGCGGCATGCGAGCCGGGCGGCGCAGGGGTGGGGCAGGGAGCCTTCGCATCCCATATTCAGGGGGCTCTTACGCAAACAAAGTGCTAGACTTCCGTCCGAAGCCCAATCCCAATATGGAACCCTTGCGGCCTAGCGTGCTTGTGCGATTCGGAACCTACGAAGTTTCTTTCCAGTCGGGCGAGGTGCGCAAAGCGGGTGTGAGAATCAGAGTCCAGCAGCAGCCGCTGAAACTGCTGGAGGTCTTGCTGGACCATCCGGGGGAAGTCGTCACCAGGGAGGAACTGCGCAGCCGAGTCTGGCCCAACGAAAGTTTTGGCGATTTCGACCAGGCCGTCAACATTGCAATCGCGAAGCTCCGGAGCGCGTTAGGGGACTCGGCTGAGAATCCGCGATTTATCGAGACTCTTCCAAACCGGGGATATCGTTTCATTGCCGACGTTTCCCTCGTCGACGCGGATGGCCGCATTCGAAAGTCAGACTCTGCGTTGCCAGACGCGCCTGTGACTGAGCCTGAGCACCAGTTCCAAGACAACGAGTTGGCCGTCCCGCTTAAGACAGAGCTTGGGCAACAGTTCAAAGGAAACGGATTGGCCATTCCGCCTGTGACGGAACCCGGGCCTCAGCTCCAGGACCAGGACCACGGGTTGGCCGTTCCGGTCAACCGTCGACTGCGACCAACGAGTCGCGTCATCCTGGCCCTGATGGTCGTGTTGGGTTTGGCGATTCTTTCCGTCTTGCTCGTTCGTTTGCGGGGCCATAGGCCCGCGGCCATCCGGTCTCTGGCGGTGCTTCCGTTAGAAAACCTCTCTGGCGATGCTTCCCAGAATTATTTCTCTGACGGTATGACGGACGAGTTGATCACCGATCTGGCGCAGATCAGCGCACTACGGGTGATTTCCCGCACCTCTGTAATGGTCTATAAAGGAGCACGCAAGCCTCTGCCGCAGATCGCTCGTGAACTGAACGTGGACGCGGTGGTAGAAGGCACCGTGCTCCGTGCCGGCGACCAGGTCCGGATCACGGCGCAGTTGATCGACGCCTCTACTGACAAGCACATTTGGTCCCAGAGCTATGAGGGTGAGTTGCGCGATACCTTGGCGTTGCAGGATCGGGTAGCAAGAGCCATCGCAGAGCAAATTCAGATCAACTTGACGCCACGGGAACAAGCTGCGCTGAAAAGTGTGAAGGCGGTTAATCCGGAAGCGTACGAGTCTTATCTCAAAGGCCGGTACTTCTGGAATAAACGAACCGCAGATGGTTTGAGGGTTGCCTTGGCCTATTTTAACCAGGCGATCGAAGAAGACCCTAACTACTCTCAGCCTTATTCCGGCCTGGCCGACACTTATGCATTGTTGGGAGACTGGCAGTATGCCGTAATGACGCCCAAGGAAGCATACCCGAAGGCGAAGGCTGCAACGCTAAAGGCTCTGGAGTTGGATAGCTCCCAGGGCGAAGCCCACAACTCACTCGCATTCGTCCTGGATGGGTATGACTGGGATTTGGACGCTGGGGGAAAGGAGTTCCGGCGGGCCATCGAACTGAGCCCCAGCTACGCAACCGCTCACCATTGGTATGCCTGGCACCTGGCTTTATTGGGCCAGTATGACGAAGCAATTGCGGAAATGAAAAAGGCGGAAAGTTTGGATCCGTTGTCTCTTATTATCAACGCGGATTTGGCAGAGCTGCTTGTGCTTGCACACTCTTATGATGAGGCCATAGAACAAAGCCGTAAGACCATCGAAATGGACCCTAATTTTGCCATGGCACATAATCAACTGGCCCAGGCATACCTGCAGAAGCACATGTACGAGCAAGCGATCGCAGAACTGCAAAGGGCGGTCGAGCTTTCTGGAGGTTGCCCGACATGCATCGCAAATCTTGGTCGGGCCTATGC
>JBARKD010000054.1:0-7368 GCA_049800615.1 Acidobacteriaceae bacterium
CGCGACGGCCTTTTTCCGTCCTCACGACCGGTCGCCCCAGGCAATGCGCCCGGTACGCCTTACCCCTCATTACACTTCGATGGCCGAGGGCTCGGTGCTGATTGAAGTTGGCCACACCCGGGTGTTATGCAACGCAACCGTCGAAACCGGAGTTCCCAGCTGGTTGAAAAACAGCGGCCGGGGCTGGGTCACCGCGGAGTATGGGATGTTGCCGCGGGCCACGCTGACCCGCACCGCGCGGGAAGCCGAGCGGGGAAAAATCGGCGGCCGCACCCATGAGATCCAGAGGTTGATTGGCCGCTCGCTGCGCGCGGTCGTGGATATGCAGGCCTTGGGCGAACGCACCGTCATCCTGGACTGCGACGTGCTTCAAGCCGACGGAGGGACACGCACCGCCGCGATCACCGGCGCGTGCGTGGCCATGGCCATTGCCTTCCGCCGCCTGGTCGACGCGGGCACGCTGAAGAAACTGCCCCTGCTTCAACTCGTTGCCGCTACCAGCGTCGGCATCGTCGAAGGCGTCATCCTGCTCGACTTGGCCTACGAAGAAGACTCCCAGGCCGAGGTGGATATGAATGTGGTCATGACCGAGGACGGCGGATTGGTTGAAGTGCAGGCTACCGCCGAACGGCGGGCATTCCCCAAAGAAAAATTATCGGAAATGATGGACCATGCGCAGCTCGGGATCATCGAACTCGTGGAGACACAGCGAGCCGCGCTCGCTTCCCTCCAGCATGAATTAAAATGAGCGCGCGGGATACAACGGAAAACGATGGAGAGGAAATAAGCAATGGCAAGCACCAAGCTGACACCTGGAAAACTAGCGGGACTGAAAGCGGTCTCGGATGCACGCGGAGTCATCGCCGCAGCCGCGATGGATCAGCGCGGATCGCTCAAGAAATCCCTGGCCAAGGAGAAGGGCGTTGCCGATCTGCCGGACTCCGCCCTGACAGAGTTTAAGGAATTGGTCACCGACGTTCTGACCCAATATTCCTCGGCGATCCTGCTCGACCCCGAGTATGGGCTGCCCGCCTCGAAGAAGCGCCACGGCAAAGGCTTGCTGCTGGCTTATGAAAAGACCGGCTACGACGCCGACCAGCCGGGACGGCTGCCTGACCTGCTCAACCACTGGTCGGTGCGCCGTCTGAAAGAAGCGGGAGCGGACTGCATCAAGGTTTTGCTCTACTACACGCCTTTTGAAAAGAGCGAAGTCAACGACCAGAAGCACGCCTTCATCGAGCGTATTGGCGACGAATGCAAAGCTCACGACATCCCCTTCTTCCTGGAGTTTGTCGGCTATGACGTGCACGGCAATAGCGAGAAGTCGCTCGAGTATGCCAAGAAAAAGCCCGAGATCGTGTACGGCTCCATGGCGGAATTCGGCAAGGAGAAGTACCTGATTGATGTGCTCAAGGTAGAAGTGCCGGTGCAAATGGAATTTGTCCAGGGCACGAGAGCCTTTAAAGGCGAGGCAGCCTACACCCGCGGTGAAGCTCTGCACCATTTCCAGGACGCCGCCACCACCACCCACAAGCCCTTCATCTACCTCTCCGCCGGGGTCAGCAATGCCGTGTTCACCGAGACCCTCGAGCTGGCCGTCGAAAGCGGCACCAGCTTCAACGGGGTGCTCTGCGGCCGCGCCACCTGGAAGGACGGCATTCCCATCTACGCCAAGAGCGGCGCTAAAGCGTTCGAGAAATGGCTGAACGACGAAGGGGTCAAGAACATCCAGAACGTTAACCAGAGCCTGAAGGGAGCGCACTCCTGGTTTTCCAAGGTTGGCGTGACCGCCGAGCAGGTGCTCGCGTTGGCATGAACAATTTAGGGGGCACGCAGGGTGTGCCCCGCTTCCCCTATCACGCCACAAAATTGTTATCCGCTTTTCGCTCGCGCCATTCTCCCGCGCACGGCTATTCCCACTCGATCGTGCCCGGCGGCTTGGACGTGATGTCGTAGACCACGCGGTTGATGCCGCGAATCTCGTTCACGATCCGGCTGGAAATTTTTTTGAGCAGAGCGTAGGGCAGCGGCACCCAGTCGGCAGTCATTCCGTCCTCCGAATGCACGGCCCGGATAGCGCACGTGTAGGCATAGGTGCGCTGGTCGCCCATCACGCCCACGCTTTTCACCGGCAACAGCACGGCAAAGGATTGCCAGATTTGCTGGTAAAGCCCGGCTGCCTTGATTTCCCTGACCACGATATCGTCCGCTTCCTGCAGCAAGGCGACGCGCTCGGGAGTGACCTCGCCCAGAATGCGCACCGCAAGCCCGGGCCCGGGAAAGGGCTGGCGATCGAGTATGTCCGCCGGCATTGCCAGGTCGCGGCCGATCCGCCGGACTTCGTCTTTGAACAAATCGCGCAGGGGCTCGATTAACTTCAGCTTCATCGTGGCCGGCAAGCCGCCGACATTGTGATGGCTTTTGATGGTCTGGGAAGGGCCCTTGACGGACGACGACTCGATCACGTCGGGGTAAAGCGTGCCCTGCACCAGCCAGGTAGCGCTTGCCTGCTGCTGCTCCAGGATGCGCCTGGCCTCATCGTCGAAGACGGCGATGAATTCGCGGCCGATGATTTTGCGCTTTTCCTCGGGGTCGAGAACTCCGGCCAGTTGCGCGAGAAAGCGCTCGCTCGCGTCCACGGCCACCAGCCGCAGACCCAGCTTTTCCCGCATATTTCGTTGCACCTGCTCAAATTCGTTCTTGCGCAGCACGCCGTTGTTGACGAACACGCAGGTGAGCCGATCGCCAATGGCCCGCTCCACCAGCACCGCGGCTACCGAAGAATCGACACCTCCCGAGAGGGCGCAGAGGGCGCGTCCCTCGCCCACCTTTTCGCGGATCGCCGAAACCGTCGATTGAATGAATTGAGCCGGTGTCCAGTCGGGCTGGGCATGACAGATGTTGAACAGGAAGTTGCGCAGCAGGTCGACTCCCCGCGGAGTGTGGTGGACCTCGGGGTGAAACTGCACAGCCCATAGATTGCGCGCAGGATCCGCCATGCCGGCCACGGCGTTGGCCGTGCGCGCGATGAGGGAAAAGCCGGGAGGCAATTCCAAAGCTTCGTCCCCGTGGGACATCCAGACGTCCAGTGATTCGGGCAATCCTGCGAACAGGGGGTTGCCGGTTTCGCCGGGAAGCAGAGATACCTGGGCTGGACCGTATTCACGCTTGTCCGCGGAGCGAACCTTGCCGCCTAAATGATAGGCAAGAAACTGCAGGCCGTAACAAATGCCGAGAATCGGCAATCCCATGGTGAGGATGCCCGGATCCGCGGCGGGCGCGTCGGCGTCGTAGACGGAACACGGCCCTCCGGATAAAACAAGACCGGCAGGATGATGAGAGCGAATGTCGGCCAGCGAAGCCGTGCAGGGAAGAACCACGGAGAAGACATTCTGTTCGCGTATGCGGCGCGCGATCAGTTGTGTATATTGGCTGCCAAAATCGAGGATGACGATCGAGGAAGTATCCACTTTCTAGTCTTGCAGGCTTTCGCGCGGCGAGCAAGCGCTCAAAAGCAAACCCCCTCTTGTCCTCTTGAGCGCAGACGAATTCCGTACCACAGCCGGCAACAGGCCTTCTTGCCGCTCCTTACTTGGCATCACTTGGCATCGTGATAGAAGCGCCAGAAGCGGACAAACGCTGCCAGGCGCACGACCTGAAAGAAATCGCCGGCCACCATGTATAGCACGGTGCCCAGGATCCACCACAGGTAGAGAGCGGTTCCTTTGGGATCGGTGAGGAATGGCAGCGGTATCGCCGAGAACACCATGGCCAGCACAATCAGCGCAAGGCGCACGATACCCAGAACCAGGTTGACTTCTACCAGCTTGCCGGTGAGCTGGCCCAGATGAAAGCTCCGCGCCAGGCTGCGAAAGACCCCATTGCCTTCGAGCATCGCGAGCAGAGGGGCGATGGAAAAGATCCAGCTCAGCAACGCCCACAAGACGAAGACCCCCAGCGAAGCGCAAATGACAAAGGCGCACCAGGCGACCAGGTTGGGTGGATTCGCATCGAGCGTCACGTTGGCCGCCCACTGGATGGCGCGATACCAGCCCAGAAACGCACCGATCAGTGCTGCTATGCGCAGCAACTGCAACAGAACGAGCGTGAACGGAGCCGGGCGCAAAGCCGGGTCCAGGCGCCGCAAAACAACGGTGCGGCCTATGCCCGAGACGATGGCCCAGCAGACAGCGAGCAGCGGCCCCAGCCAGCGGGCAAGCCGAACGACCTCTGGCTTGAGAGCCGCGGCCACTCCAGCCAGTTGCTGGGCCGCCTGCACCGGATCGGTGAGCGAAAGCCCGCTCATCTCAGCGGGAACATTGGCTGCAATCCGCGACAGCTGATAAGCCAAGAGAAGCAATGCGGGCAGGCCGAATGCCCACCGCCAGAGAAGCTCCCAGGCCAGCAGTTGGGGGCGCTTCCAACAATCGGCGCAGACATACAGCAGAGACTGCGTTCCCCGCACCCTCAGCCTACTCGACGACGATGGCAATGAACCCCTTATTCATCGGCTCATCTTTGCCAACCTTGTTTGCCAACCTTCGTTGGCCAACTTTGTTTGCCAACTTTGATCATCATGAAGCCTGTTTCACCACGATGTTGATCAGCTTGCTGGGCACGACGATCACCTTCACCACCCGCTTGCCGGCAATGGCAGCCTGCACTCTAGGCTCGGCTAGCGCCGCCCGCTGCAATGCCTCGTTTCCCGCATCGAGGGGCAGACGAACCACGGCGCGCAATTTGCCGTTGATCTGCACCGGTATCTCCAGCTCCTCTTCCCGAGCCAGGTCGGGATCGAACGGCGGCCAGGGCTGACGCAGGAGGGAACCCGCGCCGCCCGTCTCGCTCCACAACTCCGCCGCCAGGTAGGGAGCGAACGGCGCCAGGAGCAGGATGAGCGCAGACAGGATCGTGGCCATGAGCTGGGCGGACTGCTCCGCCGGCAATTCGGCCAGGCCCGGCTCGGCGGCGGTGATCTCGTTGACCAGTTCCATCACCGCGGCAATGCAGGTGTTGAAATGCCAGCGGCCGGCGAAGTCCTGGGTGATCTTGCGTATCGTCTGGTGCAGCTTACGCAGCAAGGCCTGGGCTAACGCAGAAGACGGCGTCGCCCCCCGCGTCTGACCCCGGACAGCTTCGCGATAGCGCATCGTCAGCCGGAAAACCTTGCCCAGGAAGCGGCTGACCCCCGCCACTCCTTCTTCCTGCCAATCGAGGTCGCGATCCGGTGGAGCGGCAAACAACGCATACATGCGGGTGGCGTCGGCGCCATAACGGGCAATCATGTCGTCGGGCGATACTACGTTGCCCTTGGACTTGGACATCTTGGCCCCATTTTTAATCACCATGCCCTGCGTGAACAGGCGGGTCGCCGGTTCGTCGTTGCCGATCAGGCCCAAATCGCGCATCACGCGCGTCCAGAAACGGGAGTAGATCAAGTGCAGGATGGCGTGCTCCACACCGCCGATGTACTGATCGATGGGAAACCAGTAGTCGATCTTTTCCCGGCTGAAAGGGGCCGACGCGTTGTGGGCATCGGTATAGCGGTAGAAGTACCAGGACGAATCGACAAACGTGTCCATGGTGTCCGTTTCGCGTCGCGCCGGGCCACCGCAACGCGGGCAGGTTGTGTTGACGAACCCCGGAACGCGGCTCAGGGGAGAACCGTCCTGCTGCGTGATCTCGATTTGTTCCGGCAACAAAACAGGAAGCTGGTCGTCCGGTACAGGCACGATCCCGTCCTTCGGACAATAGAGCACCGGAATGGGTGCGCCCCAGTAGCGCTGCCGGCTGATGCCCCAGTCTTTGAGGCGAAACGTGATGGTCGGCCGGCCGAAGCCATGTTTCTCAGCAAACGCGGTCATCTTCTCCCGCGCTTCCTGAGGGCCCAGGGAGTTGTAGTCCCCGGAGTTGATCAGAAGACTATCTTCTTCGCAGTAAGGCAATACCGGCTCCTCAGGCTGGCCGGCGCCGGAAGGATCGCCGCTGCGCCGGGGCAAAACCACGATGCGAATTTCCAGCCCGAACTTTTTGGCGAAGTCGTAATCCCGCTCGTCGTGCGCCGGCACCGACATGACCGCACCGGCGCCATATTCCAACAAGACATAGTTAGCCACCCAGATGGGTATCCGCTCGCCGCTGAAGGGATTGGTGGCGTATCTCCCGGTGAAGCTGCCATGCTTTTCAATCGCACCCGGATCCCCGGCTTCGCGAGCTTTTTTCTGCTCCTCGACGAGCGAGGCCGCCTCCGCCGCCAGCCGCTCGTCGGCTTCGGCAAATTGCCTCACCAACGGATGCTGAGGCGCGAGCTGCAGACTGCTGGCGCCGAAGATGGTATCCACACGCGTGGTGTAAACCGGTATGCGCACGCTATCCGGGGCAAAGGGCTGGCCGGAAACAAAATTCTCCGGCGCCGGCAAGGGGGCCTTGCCCTCCCTACGTCCGCTGCCGGTTTCCTCGGTCCCCGGATCCAGAACAAATTCGATGCTTGCGCCCTCGCTGCGGCCAATCCAGTTGCGCTGCATGGTGCGCACTTTCTCCGGCCATCCAGGGAGATGGTCGAGGCCGTCCAGCAACTCCTGCGCATAGTCGGTGGTGCGCAGAAACCACTGCTCCAGGTCACGCTGTTCGACGACGCTGTCTTCGTGGCGCCAGCAACAGCCGTCGATGACCTGCTCATTGGCTAGAACGGTGGCGCACAAGCGGCACCAGTTGACCTTGCTCTGCTTGCGGAACGCAAGCCCACGCTCCAGCATGCGCAGAAAGAACCACTGCGTCCAACGGTAATAGTCGGGCAGGCACGTCGTGAGTTCGGTTTGCCAGTCGTAGCTCAGTCCCAGGCGGCGCATCTGGCGGCGCATGGCGGCGATGTTCTCGAGAGTCCACTCGCGGGGCGGCGTCTGGTTTTTGAGGGCCGCGTTTTCTGCCGGAAGCCCAAAGGCATCCCAACCCATGGGATGAAGAACGTTGTAGCCCTGCATCCACATGTAGCGGGCCAGCGCATCCCCGATCGAGTAGTTGCGCACGTGCCCCATATGCAGCTGGCCCGAGGGATAGGGCAGCATCTCGAGCACGTAGTACTTAGGCTTGCCGCTGCTTTCCGGCTCGGCGCGATACAGTTCCGCATCCGCATCCCAGCGCTGCTGCCAACGCACCTCGATTTCCGCCGGGTCATAACGCTCGGGCAGAGAGTTTGCCTCCGGGTTCGCGGCTGCCGCCTGATTCTTGATTTCTGGCATCTTCCTATCGATTGTAACTGGGGCTGCGAGGGATTTTGCTTGGCTGGGGAGGGTTACCGCGGCTCGCAGTTTTGCTATTCCGTGTCGCCATCCCGATTGTTTTTCAGAATTTTGGAAAGCACGTCTAACC
>JBARKD010000055.1:0-15920 GCA_049800615.1 Acidobacteriaceae bacterium
GCGGTACGCGCTGCTGTATAGTTCTATACTTCGCCAGTGAATTCTTTGCGAATCCCGGGGATGTTTTCCATGTCAAGATTCTTCGCGCCGCACAAGCTGCGTATGGTTTTGGCGAGCTTGTTGGCTCTCGGTGCATGCGCCGCTCAATCGTTTGCGCAAGCACGCCATCCAGGCAAGATTTTCGGAGGCTACTTCGAAGAATGGGGCATCAATTATGCCAGCTACAACATTGCGGATTTGCAAAAGAATGGCGTGGCCGATGAACTGACACACTTGATCTACGCCTTCGGCAATGTGACCCCTACTTCCCCGCCGGCGTGCGCCATTGCCGACCCGGTGGCCGCTTACCAGAATTCATCCCTTCCCAGCGTGAGCGGCAAGCCCTACACGGCGCCACTGTATGGGAATTTTGGCGCGATCCAACAACTCAAGGGGCTTCATCCCGATCTGAAAGTGTTGATCTCTTTGGGGGGGCAGGCGGGGAACGTCGCTGGCTTCGCGACCGCCGCAAGCACTGCGGCCGGCCGCGCCGCGCTCGCTTCATCATGTATCGGCATGTTTGTTAAGGGCAACATCGCGGCAGGCGTTAAGGCGCCCGATTTGTTTGACGGCTTCAATATCGATTGGGAATTTCCCGGCGCGGCGGACAAGCAGAACTTCACCGCTCTGCTGAAAGAGTTCCGTTCGCAACTCAACGTTTTGGCGAAAACGACGGGCAAGAAATATATCCTGACGTTCGACTCTCCAGCCAACCCGCAGAAATATGTCAATATCGATCTTAAAGCCGCCGCGGCGCAAGTGGACTTCCTCACCATCGACGGTTACGACTACGCCGGGGCAGACGATAAGCAAACTAATGAGTCGTCTTCGCTGTACGACACGCCCGCGGATCCTGTGTATGCCGACGCCCGCTACATCGATGCGACCGTAAGAGCGTATCTCAAGGCCGGCGTGCCGGCGGTGAAATACACCATGGGATTGCCATTGTATGCCGTCGGCTGGACGGGCGTCGCGAACCTGAGCCATGGCTTGTACCAGAACGCAACCGGCGCTTCCCCCGTTCTCTTGACTGATGGATCGGGTCTGTGCCCGAAACCGGACAAAGCCAATCCTTCGCCCGGCTGCGACACTGTGCTGACGGCGGGATTTGCTACCTACTCGACCATGGAGAATCTTACGAAGTACGGCTACACCGCCTGGTACGATTCGGCCAGAGTCGGAGCGACTCTCTATAATGCGGCCACCGGAACCTTCTATACCTACGATAATCCTGCTGCGGTTGGTGAGAAAACTGCCTACATCAAAAAGCACAAGCTTGGCGGAGCCTATGTGTGGGCGCTGAATGACGACGACGCCAACGCATCGCTAACCAAAGCGATCGCGGCGGGCCTGAAGTAATCGAGACAGCCGCATCACTAAGTGCTCTTTGGGAAAAAATATCGTCCACGGGGGCGAACGGCATAGTTCCAGCTAATCAAGTTCGGTTTTCGTAACAAGATCGCTTCCGAGTTGCCTTTTTTCGGGCTCCCAAAAAAGCTCGCTCCGCTGCCTACACGCCCCATGCCTTCTAGTGGTTAGCGCCTCGCAGGACTAAATTGTAGTTCGGATTGCGCGACAGGAAAAAAATTCCTTGAACTGGACTGCTTAAACGGAGTAGGCTCCTTCGCTATTAGTGCTATAGAGCAGTTTGGAAGCTGTGAGTCTTCCATGCAGTACTGAATACGACTGCTGAATATAGCTGACTCTCACGACCCGGGGTCCGATGCAACCGCAGCCCGGACTCTTCTCTCAATCACCCAACCGCGGGCGGATCGCTCCGGCACGTCCCCCGAATCAAGGAGCCACAATGAAGCGTTCTTTACTTTTCTCCTCCCTGCTCTGCGTCTTTATCGCCGTTCCGTTGTTGGCGCAAGCGTCAGTCACTCTGAGCCCGTCGAGCTACAACTTTGGCAGCACCCCGGTCGGCACCGGCACCGCGTGGGCTACCTTCACACTCTCCAACACCGGCAGTTCTGCCGTGAGCATCAGCAGCGTCACGGTCAGCGGCCCATTCGTTCTATCCAGCAATTGTGGATCTTCGGTGGCCGCCAACGGCTCGTGTCCAATCTACGTATATTTCTATCCAACTGCGTCAGGGGCGGCCAGCGGCACGCTTACAGTGACCGACAGCGGTACGCAAACCTCGGCTCTCAGTGGAACGGGCGGAAGCGGCGCCAGTTGTACGACCACACCCAGCGCGCCAACTGGTTTGGCGGCCTCTGGCACAACCAGCTCCGGTACAAACCTGAGTTGGACCACCGACACTCCTCCCGCGAACTGCACCATCAGCAGCTACACGGTATTGAAGAACGGAACCTCGATTGGCACCGCAACCGGCACGACATTCGCCGTGACCGGCCTTACTGCTTCTACGGCTTACAGCTTCACGGTTGAAGCCACGGACAGCAACGGCACGTCGGGCCCAAGTTCAGCCGTGAATGTGACCACGCTGGCGAATAGTTGCACGACCAAGCCAAGCGCACCAACGGGATTAGCGGCGTCGGGCACAACCAGCTCCGGTACAAACCTGAGTTGGACCACTGATACTCCTCCCGCGAACTGCACCATCAGCAGCTATACGGTATTGAAGAACGGAACCTCGATCGGCACCCCGACCGGCACATCCTTTGCGGTGACCGGGCTCTCGGCGTCGACCGCTTACAGCTTCACCGTGGAAGCGACGGATGCAGCGGGCACTTCCGCAGCGAGCGCGGCAGTGAACGTAACAACCCTGGCAGGTGGTGGCGGCTCATGCGCAACGGCCTGGAGCGCCACTGCGGTCTACACCGCGGGCATGACGGCGAGCGTGGGTGGTGAAAACTACGTTGCCAATTTCTGGACGCAGAACCAGAATCCATCGACCAATAACGGCGGAGCCGGCAGCGGCGAACCCTGGACTGCGACGACACCTTGCTCGACTTGCTCGGCTACACCCGCAGTTCCGACTGGATTGGCGGCATCCGGCACGACGCAATCCAGCACAAACTTGAACTGGAATGCGGTCACTCCACCCGCGGGATGCACTGTCAGCTACAAAGTACTGCAGAACGCGGCATTGATCGCTTCTCCCACTACAACCTCAGACGCGGTGACGGGTCTGACGCCTTCGACTACGTATAGCTTCACAGTAGAGGCGACGGATGCGGCCGGAACATCAGCCGCGAGTTCGGCAGTAAATGTCACGACACTAGCGAGCTCGTGTACAACTAAACCAAGCGCACCAACGGGATTGGCGGCCTCTGGCACCACCGATTCCAGCACAAATCTGAGCTGGAATGCGGTCAGCCCTCCTAGCGGTTGCACCATCACCAACTACACGGTGCTGCAGAACGGGACGGCAGTCGGATCGACAACGACTACGTCGTACACAGCGGCTAACCTCTCGCCTTCAACCAGTTATACCTTTACGGTCGAAGCGAGCGATTATGCCGGAACGTCTGGCGCAAGTTCGGGGCTCAAGGTGACGACGACTGCGCTCAGCAACCTGTTCATGGCCGGATGGTATGAAGAGTGGGGAACTTACTACGCCAACGCGAACGTTGCGGACCTGCAGAACAATGGCATAGCCGGGGTCCTTTCGCACCTTATCTATGCCTTTGCCAAGCCGGTCGCGAACGGCAGCAACGTGAATTGCGAGCTCGCCGACACCTATGCCGATTACCAGAAGGTCGTCCCGCAGGTGCCTGGCGCTACTCCAGCCGCGGCCCCGCTGCAAGGGAACTTCGGTGCGCTTGTGCAACTCAAACAGCTCCATCCCAACCTGAAAGTGTTGATCTCGATCGGCGGATGGAATCCTCCCACCTACAACACGCTCTTCGACCAGGCCGCCAGCACGCAGGCTCAACGCCAGGCGTTTGTCGGTTCCTGCATTAACATGTTCATCCAGGGCAATATCGCCTCGGGTGTGTCCACTGGCACTCTCTTTGATGGGTTCGACATCGACTGGGAGTTCCCGAACGCAAACGATACGGCCAACTTCACCGCGTTGATGACCGAGTTCCGCAACGAGCTGACCACTCTGACGGGAACCACCGGCAAGACGTATCAGGTATTGGCCGATTTGGCTGCCGGTCCGTCAACCCCGGGCGCGGCGCCGGACTCAGGCAACGATGGTGGTTATGACACGATCAACATCGCGGGTCTGAATGCGGTGTTGGACTACATGAATGTCGACGGCTATAACTATGCCGGAGACTGGTCCAATGCCACCAATGACGCGTCTCCGCTATACGACGAAACTGCCAGTCCGCTGTACGGAAAAGGCGACACGATTGACGCAACCGTACAGTACTATCTGGCGCACGGCGCATCAGCGGCCAAGTACACCATGGGCTTCCCACTCTATGGTGCAGGTTGGGCCGGAGGTCTGACCTCGGCAAACGGCGGCATGTACCAGAACGCGACCGGAGTTACGGATCCGACCGGAGCCACGACTCCAAATGGAACTTCTCCGGTTCCCAATGCCAACGGTGTAGGAAATTGCCCGACGGGTGACAACCAGTCCAGTCCGACTACAGGATGCGACTTCCTGTTGGTCGACGGACTGGCGACGTACGGGACAATCGTAAACCTGCTGAACCACGGGTTCACCTCCAGCTACGACTCCACCCGCTGCGCGGCCCGCATGTTCAACGCAACCACCAGCACCGCATTCAGCTATGACAATGCTCAGTCGGTGCAATGCAAGGTGAACTACATCAAACAGTATGGCTTGGGCGGCGGCTACGTTTGGGCGGTGAAAGATGACGACCCGAACGGAGACCTGACTAAAGCTTTGGCGGGAGATCTCAACCCGTAGAGACCTGGCGCCAGAATAACCAAAAAGGCGGGCTGGCTAACAAGTCAGCCTGCCTTTCATTTTGTCCTGCGTTGCAACTCGGGGCAGAGCTCAGCGTCGTCCTTGTATCGCCAAATCTCGCGCTCCACAAGTATGGGGTTGCAAGTTCCGCTATATAGCTCTATACTCCGGCGGTTCGTAATTTATGATTTCTGGAGGCGTTTGCCATGTCGACACATTTCCCGCCGCGCCTGCTCCGAGTGTCTTTGCTGACTTTTTTGTCGCTCGCTGCATGCATCTCTCCCTCATTTGCACAAAACCACAATCAAGGCAAGATTCTCGGGGGATACTTCGAAGAGTGGAGTATCTACTACGCTGGCTATAACATCGCGAATCTGCAACAGAATGGAGTGGCCGATAAACTGACGCACCTTCTCTACGCCTTTGGCAATGTGACGACCACTCCGGCGCCGGCATGCGCCATCGCCGATACTTGGGCTGACTATCAATCTCCGTATCTACCCAGCGTGAACGGCACTGCTTACCCTGGGCCGCTCTATGGAAATTTCGCAGCCATCCAACAGCTCAAGGGGCTCCATCCCAAACTGAAAGTGCTTATGTCGTTGGGAGGCGCTTCCGCCGCCAACACTGCAGCCTTCGTCAGCGCCGCCAGCACCGCTGCCGGACGCAAGGCCCTCGCCGCTTCCTGCATCGATATGTTCGTCAATGGCAACATCGCCTCAGGCGTCACTGCCCCCGGTTTGTTTGATGGTTTCAATATCGATTGGGAATTCCCTACCGCGACCGACACGAAAAACTTTACAGCACTCCTGGCAGAGTTCCGCAACCAGCTGAATGCTTTGAGTAAAACGACTGGCAAGCAATACACCCTGTCGTTCGATGGGCCCGCCGGAGCGCAGAACTACGTCAACATCGATCTTCGCAAAGCCGCCGCGCAGGTTGATTTCATCACCATCGATGGCTACAACTATGCTGGATCGTGGGAGACGCAGACCAACGACGCATCGCCGCTGTTTGACTCCCGCCAAGACCCGTTGTTTGGCCAGGATCTGGATATCGACGATACTGTGAACGCGTACCTAAGGGCTGGAGTGCCTGCGTCAAAGTACACCATGGGTTTGCCTCTCTATGGCGCCGGCTGGACTGGCGTCCCTAACCGGAATCATGGCTTGTATCAGAACTCAACCGCACCATCTCCAGTTCTCCTGGCGAATGGAACAGGTTTATGTGGCGATCTCAGCGGCGCTACGCCGGGTTGCGACACCTTGCTAACTCCGGGACTCTTGACCTATTCGACGCTTTCCACGCTCACATCGAATGGCTACGGCAATTACTTCGATCCGCGAAGAATTGCAGTATCGCTCTACGACCCAACCAGTAAGACCTTCTACACCTACGACGATCCTGCGACGGCGTTTCTGAAGATGATCTATGTAGACCTGAAGGTTCCCGGAGGTTTGGGCGGAGCTTATGTATGGGCGCTGAAAGACGACGATGCCAATGGCACTATGGTGAAAACCATGGCCGCAGGATTGGGTCGCTAGTCGAAAAACAACGTGGCACATGGAATGAATCACTGGGCAGGCCGGCGGATGTCAGCCTGCCCTAATTTTCTGTCAATTGTTCATTTGTTAGGCGCTTCGGGAACCGCGCTGACTAGATCGCGCAATGGTTTGACAATGGTGAAACGAACCAGCGCCTGTGGTTTCTCGGCTTCGTCCAGGATGGCCAATTGCTGAGCTTTCCAATTCGCAGCCGCGGGCAATCCGGACGATAGATGAGACACGGCTTCAAGACCGATCGTGCCCAGTACGGTGAACTGCTGGGCCCGCGCTTCTGCCAGGGTGAGCGTGGGCGAGCCTGCCATCAAGCGCAGGCTTCCAGGCTCCGCCGCGATCCAAGCTTTGAAGTTGGTGATAAGTTGGGTTTCCTCCTGCAATCGGGATGCGGGATTCTGCAGATAGGCGCTGACCAGAAGCTCAAAATTGTGGCGCGATGGCGGATCGGGTGGAAGAGCGTCTATGAGTTGATTGAGTGGCGTGAGTTGATTCGGGTGCTGCATGTGTGCCCGGTCGTCGAAGGTGACAGGCTCAAGGACGGAGGCGAGCATTTGCAGGGAATCGATCTCACGGGTTCTGGCCAGCATGCGAAGGCTCACTGCCTCCTGGGAGATGTGCGTCAGCCCAAGAGTTTCCAGGCGCAGTGACTCAACGGCGAGGCGGCGGTACATGTCGTCGACATTGGCTACTTCGCTCGGCGACCACAGGCGCTCGGCGATGGCGGCGGTGCGGGGCCAGATGCGAGAATCGATGTCTCGTGAAGTAGTCTGCTCAGTCCACATACAAGCCTCTCCGCCGAGAATCCGCGCCTGCTCCTCTGGGCTGAGGCCGCTCGCCTGGGGTAGCGGATCCACCATGTAGTGGTCAGCGGCGGTACTCATAAGATTCAAGTAGTAACCAGCTGAGAGAATGCTGCTGTATCCGTTTCTGGCTCCCGTGGCGAGCGAATCGAAGCCGCGCCAACTCTGGACGACAACATCCTTGGGCAGATCGGGAGTAAGAATTTCATCCCACCCGATCATGTGCTTGCCGTGCTTCTCCAGAATTTTGAGTAGACGCTGGTTGAAATAATTTTGCAGGGCGGCGGTGTCCCGTAGATTGTGTTCGCGCATGAAGGCCTGGACCCGCGGATTGGCCTTCCACTCCACGCCGTTGTTCTCGTCCCCTCCGATATGCATGAAGTGGTCGGGGAAGATGGCCGCCATCTCTGCGATAAATGTATCGAGAAACTTGTAGGTGCTTTCCCGCGTAGGATCCATCACTGGATCGAAGACGCCGAACTCCCGCTCGATGTGGAAGGGACCGGGCGCACTGGCGAGATCGGGATACCCGACGAACCATGCGCTGGTGTGTCCCGGCATGTCGAACTCAGGCACGATACGGATTCCGCGGTCGTGCGCATAGGCAACAATCTCACGGGCCTGCTCCTGCGTATAGAAGAGTCCATCAGAGCCCAGCCCGGTAAGTTTCGGGAAAGCTCGACTCTCGATGCGGAAGCCCTGGTCTTCACTAAGATGCCAGTGGAAGACGTTGAGTTTAACAGCGGCCATCCCGTCGATAGTGCGTCTGATAATGTCGATGGGCATGAAGTGGCGTCCGCAGTCGATCATGAGTCCGCGCCAGCGAAAACGTGGAGTGTCGCGAATCGACACTGCGGGAACAAAATACCCGGTTGCATCAGACTGCACCAGCTGTTGCAAAGTTTCGAGACCGCGCATGGCTCCGACTACTGTAGCGGCGTGGAGATGCGCGCTCGCCTGCGTCACTTCAAGAGTGTAGGACTCGTCTTCGTCGATCGACTGGAGGGTTTCTCCACCTCCATCGACACTGACAACCAGCGCCCCGGATGTGCTGGCGGGTGGCGGAGATGTTGGGATTTGAATGCCAGTCTGAATTCTGAGCCGGTCAAGCGTGCGCGCTATGGCCGCTTCGAGGCGCGAGTCCCGGTAATGGTCCGTGACCGCAGAGAAGGAGGGCGTGAGGGTAAGCTCTCCCTCCAGCGTGGAAAGATGCGCCGGTTGCGGCATCAGGGTGTCGACGAACTTGGGAGACCGGTTCGGCAGCGGCGTTGCCTGACCAGGTGTGCCGGACAATGCCATGAGAATTATTGCTGCTATCAGGTGCATCATGGCCTCTCTTCACGGACCTTTGCACGGACTTAGCGGAAGCGCCGAATAAACAGAGTGTGGCGTTCCGAGCGGTAGAAACCGACTCCGTATATCGCAGCCTTGCCCTTGGTGGAATAGATAATCTGGCGAATGCGCAGTACCGGTGCGCCCCGAGGCACGCTAAGCAGCTCCGCAACGTTGGCGTCCGCTGACGTGGCATCGACTTCTTCGTCGGCGTATGCCAATTTCGTCTCATAGTCATGTTCGAGAATCGCAAACAACGAGCTTCTTCCTAACGCGGTCGATGCCAAATCAGGAAAATCGGCTGCGGGCAAGTAGCAGATTTCAAGCGCAAACGGCTCTTCCACCGTAAGCCGGAGACGTTGGATTTTTAGTACTCGGCTCGCTGCCGGCAGCCCGAGCCGGGCCGCAACTTCCGGCTCGCCCGCAATCACTTTTGCCACCAACACTCGAGAGCGCGGAGCCAAACCGCGGCTCGACATTTGCTCGGTATAGCTCATCAGCTTGTTGAAGTGGATTTTGGGCACGGCGACGAAAGTACCAGCGCCCAGGCGGCGTTCGACGATTCCCTCATGCTCCAGTCCGGCCAAGGCGTGGCGAGCCGTCATGAGGCTCACCTTGTGGGTCTTTGCGAGTTCCCGTTCCGACGCTACCGCATCCCCCGGTTTTAGGCGGGCGGACACGATGCGGTCGCGGATCTCGCCCTGAATTTTCTTGTACGCGGGCGTCCTATCGTGATGATTTCCCGACATAATTATTGTTTCCACAGTCTCTTCGACGGCAGGGCCCTGCTGGGAAGCGCTACCAGATCCATCTCCGACACGGTCATTTGCAGCACCCTATGCTATATAGCTTATCGGGGGTGTGATGTAAAGGCTCAATTCTTTGAATGAATAGCATGGATGGTCCGTTACAGCCATTGGCACAGAATCCGGACACAAAAAGGCGCGACCCGTACAGGGACTGGAGCCGACTGGGCCAGCAATCAGCAATTCACAGCGGATTGACGCCATCCTTTACCATTCTCAGAGACGAGTTTGACTCACAACTTCTTCCAGTTTCGATCCTGGCAGACCAAGGGGATGAGTCGCCAGGTCCTGTCGAACCATTTTCTCCGGCCGGCTTTTTTTCTTCTTGACTATGAACCATCGTCTGCTATATAGCATAGTACGTTTGGATTAGCGGCTCGTTTGTGACGTCCAGCTAATAAGAAGCCGGTTTGAGGAGGAGTGTGATGACGAAATTGACGTGCGGAATGCGCACAGCTTTAAGAGCGGATGGTCACGGGCTTGTACGGAAGCATTCCTCATTTCTAGCGCTGTGCGTTGTGATCCTAAGTCTGTCTGCAACAGCTCTGGGACAAGAGCTGGCAGCAACGCTCACGGGCACCGTCACGGATCCCAGCGGAGCGGTTGTGGCAGGCGCAACCGTCGGGGTTCACAGCGAGGAGACCGGCGCGGACGTCCGCTCTGTGACCACCAGCGCCTCCGGCAGTTTCAATATTACCAATCTTCCCGCAGGGCGGTACACGGTCACGGTCACGAACAGTGGATTTCAAACCTTCGTGGCTAAAGACGTGATTCTCAACGTCGCCGAAAAACACACCCTCGACGTTGCACTGGTGACCGGAAAAACCACTGAAACCGTTGAAGTGACGGCGGAAAACACGGCGATTCAGACGACCACCGCGGAAGAATCGGGGACCGTCACGGGAGAGCAGGTTCGAGAGTTGGCGCTGAACAACCGCAACTTCGAACAGCTCATCCTGTTGCAACCGGGCGTGGCCAATCAGTTGCCCGACAAGGTCGGTTTTGGTCTGGCCAACAACACTTCAATTTCGGTGAACGGAGCCCGAACCGGGGCTAACAACTATACGGTGGACGGTGCCGACATCAACGACAGTGGTTCAAACGGAACCTTGCTGAACACTCCCAGCATCGATGCCATCCAGGAATTCACGCTGGAACGCAGCAATTATGATGCCGCGTTCGGTCGCAGTGGCGGCGGTCAAATCGTAGTTGCCACCAAGTCGGGAACCAACAACTTCCATGGCAGCGCTTACGAGTTCAACCGCAACAATTTTTACAATGCGAATTCATTTCCCGGTCGCGCCGCGATTGCGACCGGGCAGCCTCTCTCTCCCACGGACACCGTGCCCATCGAGCGCTACAACGACTTTGGGTTCACCCTGGGCGGCCCGCTGTTCATTCCCAAGCTTTACCACCCGCAGAAGGACAAGACCTTCTTTTTCTGGTCGGAGGAATGGCGCAAGGCCAGCACGCCGGGCTCGAATGTTATCAACGTTCCAAGTCCTGCGGAGCTTGCCGGCTCGTTCACAAGCCCAATTCCGGTTGCTCCCGGGGGATGTGTGACCACCGCTGGCGGCATATCCACCATCAACCCTGCGTGCTACAGCAAGAATGCTAAGGCGTACCTCAATGCCTTCATGGTCAACAACCCCCCGAATACTTCGACGGGCCAGCTGGTTACGAACTACAGCCAGTTAAACAACTTTCGCCAGGACATTATTCGCCTCGATCAGAACATCGGCGAGAGGCTTCGCGTCTTCGGACGTTACATGGAGGACGTGGTTCCGCAGAACGAGCCCTTCTCGCTTTGGGGAGGCGGAAACTACCCCGGCGTCGAGACCACGTCCGTGAATGCGCCCGGCCGCAACCTGGTTGTGAACGCCAGCGCCACGATCTCACCCAGAGTGGTGAACGAGATTGAATATGTTGACTCGTGGGGAGCCATCAATTCCACGCTCAGCGGCATCGCAAACTCGCCGACTTTTCTCGGTCAACTCACCAACAATACGGCATTCCAGGATCCGAACGGGCGGGCGCCTAACGTAGGCTTTACGGGCGGAACCCAGGCGGTCCCAGCTCTTACCGGCCTTGGCAACGGAAGCGCGCCCTACTTTGAGCGCAACATCGACAAGAATATATTCGACAATCTTTCTATCCAGCACGGCAATCACACCATCCGTCTGGGCGCTACCGCGATGTGGATGCAGAAGACGGAAAATGCTTCCTCCGGTTTCGCGACATTCACTTTCAGTCCCACGAACACGAACCCGGCGTTCGCCAATTTCCTGCTGGGGCAAGCGGACAGTTACACCCAACCGAGCAAGGACACAATCCCGCATCTGAACTATGTGAACTTTGAAGTGTACGTACAGGATGACTGGAAGGTCACTCCGCGTCTAACCCTAAACGCGGGAGTGCGATGGAGCTACTTCCCATCACCGACGGACAGCAACAACACGCTGAATAGCTTTGATCCCCTTCTGTTCAATCCGGCCAATGCCGCGGTCATTGATCCCGTCTCAGGAAATATGACTGGAGTGACCGCCAGCGGTAAACCGACAAGTGCCCCAACTTATGCCAACGGGCTTATCTTTCCTACCGGCAGAGCCTGCACGACAGCTCAAGCCATCGCGCCGCAGGTATCTTGCTCACCCTTCGGAAGCCGGGTCAATCCCAACTCTAACAACAATTGGGGACCGCGGCTGGGCTTGGCCTATGATCCATTTGGGAACGGCAAGATGGCCGTCCGCGCTGGCTTCGGCATCTTCTATGACCGCACCTTGAATGGCATCTGGGAACAGAACGCCTTCACCGATCCACCATTGGTCCAGACTGTGACGGTGAACAATAACAGCAGCAGTAGTCTGAATTTATTCGATAACCCCCTTGGTGGGCAGAAGGCAGGTCCGCCGCTGGGTCCAAACGGTTTGATCGCAACCGGAACGCCAACCTTTAAGGTGCCTAGCTACATGGACTACAACATTTCCGTGCAAAAGGAAATTATGCCGAGCACGGTCTTGGAAATTGGCTACGTGGGAACAAAGGGCACGCATCTGCTGGGTGATGTGGATTTTGATCAGCCCACGCTCGCTTCCCGCTTGGCGACGCCTGGAGTCGACGTAAATGCGATCCGCCCGTTTGCTGGGTACGGAGCGATTACCGATCGCATCCCCGTCTTCACCAGCAACTACAACTCCCTGCAAGCTTCATTGAACCGCCGTTTCAGCAAGAACCTGACGGTGGAACTTGGTTACACCTGGTCGAGGCTTCTCACTACGAATCCCCAGGACCGGGCCTTGGGCACGTACAACACTTACGATTTGAAGCAGAGCTACGGGCCATCCACGCTGAACACTCCGCAGATGTTCATCGCCAGCTATGTGTACGATTTGCCGTTCTATAGAAGCCAAAACGGCTTTGCGGGTAGAGTCCTCGGTGGATGGGAAATCTCTGGCATCACCACCATCCAGACAGGCCAGTCACTTTCGATCACGCAAAGTTCGGATCCCTTCGCCGCGGTGTCGGTTCCTACTTCGGAGGGTGGTTGTGTAATCTCGGCCACCACCACCTCTTGTCCGCTCTATCCCGGGGGTCTGGGTATGACGCGACCCGGCAGCACAGTTCAAATCCGCGCCGATCAGATTAGCAGCAATGTCGGCGGCCCGAAAACTGCGTCGCAATTCTTCAACACAGCGGCTTTCACTGACGCTGTGGGCCACTTCGGCAGCTCCAGAGTCGGCGCAATTTATGGACCCGGATTACAGGTCTGGGACATCTCTCTGATCAAGAATATCCGATTCGCGGAACGCGGCGCCTTGCAACTCCGTCTCGAGACTTTCAACGCCTTCAACCACGGCAACCCCATGACCGTCGATACAAACGTAGACGACGGGGCAAGCTTTGGTACCGTTAACGCATGGCACGATCCTCGCAACGTTCAAATCGGCGCAAAGGTTAACTTCTAACCGTTGTCGAAATCGATAAAAAGGCGCACGCCTCCACGCGTGCGCCTTTTTGTTGTCGGCGGAAATGTCGGTCGAAACAGATTGCCCGGCTTGCTCCTTGCAGATCACTTGCTCTCGTTCCGCTCAATCGCCTCAGATCGTTTTTTCTCCTGAAGTTCGACGGAAATTTTCTGTTCTCGCCCTCCCTCAGCAGCGTGCCCGGACTGTCGCAAGGCGGTGCCCAATACGAAATGCGCCTCGGCGTAGCCGGGGTCGAGCTGGATGGCTTTGCGCAGAGGCTCAACCGCCGCCGCCGGGGAGTTCAGCGCGATCTCCGTTCTGCCCAAACCAAACAAAGCCTCCCCATAGCGCGGGTTTGACTTGAGGGCTGCCTGGAAGTGCGATTTCGCATCCTCGGGCCGCGAGCTGTTCAACATTATTTCCCCGAGGATACAGTTCGCCACGGGATCGTTGGGGAAGTGTTGCAATTCCGCCCGAAACTCCTTCTCGGCGAGTTCGCTCTCACCCTCTCGCCAATACTCGAAGCCCAGGCCGGAATGTACGCCCATGAAGTTTGGATCTGCCGCGACCGCCGCTTGATACTCTTTGATGGCCTCCGGTCGATTCGACATTTGGTCATAGGCCGTACCCATCAGGATGTGAGCAGACGCCGAGTTTGGACTTACCTGCATGATTCGCGCGAATACGCTCGTAAGTGCCTTGTAATCCTTCATCCGCAGATATGCCTTGCCGAGCATATCGAGGGTCTCCGGATCGGACGGCTCAACGCGATTCGCGCGCTCCAGATATTCGGCCGCTTCCGGATAACGATCAAGAGCAAAGAGCGAGAGTCCGGCTAGGTCGAGAATCTGAAAATCGTCTGGGTACTTGGCGGCCATTGGCCGGAGCAACCGCCACGCCGGCAGATAGCGTTGGGCTTTAAAATAAGCGATCGCCAGATTGCGTTTTGTCGAAGGGTCGTCCGGGCGCGACTTCAGCGCATCTTCGTACAACGGGATCGCCTCTGCCGGCTTTCCCATTCGGGCCAGCACAATTCCCAGATTGTTTAGCGCGGCGATCGAATGCGGATCGATTTTCAATGCTTGGCGCAGAGCTTCCGCTGCAGCCGCGTTGTCGCCTTTGTGCATCGCTTCTGCGGCATGTTCGAGGTAAGTGTGTAGTTGTATTTCGTCGCTGTTCGGGGGTCTTGTATCGGGAGGCACTCGCGTCTGCGCCGCTACGCAATACGCGATCAGCAGCCAAACTGCATAGATTCTCGCGATCTGCCGGGCGCGTCTTTGCACCTGCATACGCCAGATTTTAACCCAGCCGCTCTGCGTTAAGGCCTCACTAATTCGACGATCGCGGAATCAGGCTCGGTCCACGCCTGAGCTCCGTGATGCTCCAGTTTTTGAATCGAGTCGTTCCAATGCAGATACGTGATGCCGGTCTTTCCTTTTTCGTAGGCGTAGGTTACCCCGTCATCCTGATAGAGAGTGCTATCTCCGTCCGCGCCGAGGTACACGCGAAGCTTCGCAATTTTCTGAGTTTCTTTCGTGCTCTCAATCGGCTCTCCTAAGGGAATGATCGAGCCAGCACGAACGAAAAGCGGCAAAGTATCGATGGGTGCTTCGACGCTTATCATCTGCCCGCCGCGGATGCGCTCGTTCGTCCAATAGTTATACCAATCGGTGCCTGCCGGAAAATAAACCATGTGGCGTGTTGCTCCCTGTTCTGTAACCGGCGCGACCAGAAAAGCTGGACCAAACATGTATTCATCACCGCGATCGGCGACCTTAGGATCGTCCGGAAAATCCATGAACAATGCGCGCATGAATGGTGCGCCGGTTTCGTGTGCTCTGTAAGCGAGGGAATAAATGTACGGCATTAGTTGATACCGCAGCTTCAAATATTTCTCCAAAATTGGTTCCGCGGCCTTTCCGTAAGACCAGACTTCATTGAAGTTGCGGCTGCCGTGGGTACGGAAGATCGGAAGAAACGCGGCATACTCAAACCAGCGTGTGTAGAGTTCGGGATACTCGTCGTAGCCGCCTACATTGTCGCGGGCGTCGGAAGGATCAAGCAGAGGGGGGTGGTCCCGTGATGTTCGGGGGGGAGATACTGCCATCCCCCAATGTCGTTGGTCCAGTATGCCATTCCTGAAGCAGCGAAGTTGAGCCCGGTTGGAATCTGACGCTTTAGCGTGTCCCACGTCGGATAGATATCAGAAGACCACACCACAGTTCCGTTGCGCTGGGAGCCGAGGTAAGCATCGCGAGAGAGAATCAGCGCGCGGCCTTGAAGGTCACGCCGAAATCCGTCGTAAATAGCAGCCGTATGCAGCAGCGGATAGATGTTGAAGTAACGGGTTCCAGGCCCGGCAAAGAAATAGCTGCCGTCGGGCGGAAGATCGGGTTCGGTTTCATCCGCCCATATGGCATCGAAACCCTTGCTGATGATGTTGTCCCGAATCGTGCTCCAGAACCAGCGAGCTGCGTCCGGGTTCGTGGTATCGATGTCCGAACCGGCTAAATCGCAAGGCAAGCCATCGGTTGGAGTGCCGTCGGCCAGACCCTCGAACCAACCTTTATCTTTCAGGAAATCATAATAGCGGGAGCCTTTGATGAAGCGCGGCCAGACGC
>JBARKD010000056.1:0-4980 GCA_049800615.1 Acidobacteriaceae bacterium
GCAGCCCTTGTGAGACCGTAACCACTGCGAGAGCAAGCGCTAACCACCCGTGCGCGTGCCCTCCCGTGACCTGTGCACGAAGCTGGCGGCCCTCAGCTTTCTCGCGCTCGTCGTGGCTGCGGTCACTCAAGTCAAGCCGGATTCGCTAATGGTGTCCGAGTAGCCGCCGTAGGTGACGCCTCCGAGATGCTTGCCCGGTGAGTTGAACGTAAGGATCAGGTTCGGGCAGAAATTCTCAAGTCCAGCCTTGCACCTCGGGCAGTGCGGTCAGAGTCGACCAAGCAACCGACTGCCGCAAGGCACCGCTTGCCGGTTCGGTGGCTCCGTTCGCTCACAAGGGCGCGCCCGCGACGGGCCATCAACGATACCGGACGAGTGCGAGGGGCGTTGGATTGTGGATCGGGGTTCGTTGTCTGGTGAGTTTTCCCCTTGTTTTTAACTGTCTGCAGTTCCTTTGAAAAAGTAGCGCCAGCGCGGGGGAACTACAGAGGGGACCGAGCCAGACGCCACACTATGAGCTACCAGGCACTCCAAAGCTTGCTCGTTTAGTGGCTAGGGTGTATAGACTTGTACAGGAGAGTCACGAAGCTGGAGTTTTATTCCTTTCGACGGAGACTTTTTATGAAAACGATGACATGCAATGAGCTCGGTGGAAATTGCGATCAGAGGTTATCGGCGGGAACGTGGGATCAGATGGTGCAGGCCATGACGAAGCATGTCATTGAGAAGCATCCGGATGTCGCGAAGGAAATGGAAAAGATGCACAACGAAGACCCAAAAAGATGGGGTAAAGAAATGAAGCCAAAATGGGATGCTGCTCCAGAAGCTTGATCTTCTAATCCGCGAGTGCGAAGCGGGGCGGGAGAGCGGGGTAATGCGGCACTGGACTGGCAGGCTGGACATGCACGAACGGCGCAGCGCGTGAGTCGACATGCTCAACAGAGGTGCCGGGCTGACATCGCCAGCAAACAAGCGTCGACCCAGCCGCGTCGCGCCGCCTTTTTGCCGGAAAGTAACCCCGTCCCTCTTTCGAGATCCGTGGCGAAACGCTGCTCTTAGCGGTGGAAGATTATTACTACGGTCGCGGCGGCCATTTGCAACGCGAGAAAGTGGAAGATCTGCTTGTTCTCGGTCCTCAAAAGGATCTCTTCTATTTCAAGTTCAATTTCGAAGTCGGACCCTTTAGAAGCGCAAAGCTTCAGCGAGGGCCGCCGCCTTGACTTTCCTTATAGTTCCATATTAGAAATAGTTCCAGTAATGAAACTACCACCGCAGGGTCCGCACCCACTCGGGGCATTCGTGTACCGGTTCCTGCGTGCGATGCACCGATACGATGCTGGACGCACGCTTTCCATCCTCCATGCGTCCAAGCTCACGACACCGCAGCTCGCTGTGCTTGAATTCACGTGTGAGCCCCGGACAGTGTCCGCAGTCGCGACCTACCTGAACCTGTCGCGGCCGGCAACCAGTCAGTTGATCGACAAACTTGTGCGCGGCGGTTTGATCCGCCGGATCGAGGGCACGGTGGACAGGCGAGTGCGAAATCTCATACTGAGCGCAAAGGGCAAGGCGCTCGTCGGCAGAGTTGCTGCCGCGAGGGCAGCGAGGTTCGACGCTTCCCTTGCCGTGCTCGCGCCTGACGTTGCAGCCCGGTTCGAATTGATCCTGGCCGAGGTCGTAAACGCCCTTGGCGAAACAGGTGCTCCGCCACCGCCTACTCAATCGAGGAGCCGAAATCAATGAATCCGGCAACGTTTCTTCTACTGAATCTGGCCCTGGCGTTCTACAACGTCGGAACGATTTGGGCGCACGAGGTGGATATTTTTCGCACCTGGAAGCTCGTTGACCCGGACGCTTTTCCGCGCGTCCAGGGCGCCCACTGGCGTAAGCTCCCCTATTGGGTCTTTCTGCCCGTAGGACTTGCTCTTGCCGGTGCTATTGCCCTGATTTGGTATCACCCGGACAATTCGCCAGCGTGGACAATATGGGGCGCTCTTGGTTGTCTGACAGTGTCGTGCATCCTTACGGGCCTTCTATGGGGTAGATGGCAAGCGAAACTGAGCAAGGACCCGCTCGGCTCCGCAAGTCCCTACCTCGACAAGATTCTCTCCACGCATTGGCTACGAACGCTGCTGATCAATGCATACGGGTTCATTCTTCTCGCCTGGACGGTCGGATGCTTAGCGAGGCAATGAAACGCTCCGGACAAGAGATTTCTGTTTGCGTCGTCGCATGCCTGCTCGCGCCAACCATCGCGCAAACCGGAGCGGCGGCGCCCACGAAGTTCAAGCTTATCGAGGCGGGGTTTCAGGGTTGCACAATGGTTCTCACGTACACGCGCCGCGCAATTGTTAAGATTCGGGAAGGAGGGGGTTTGTGTGCCTTCTTCGGCGCTTGGTTCGCTTGTCTCATCACGTGTGCCCGCCGTGCGCCTACTTGCTCTGGGAGTTGAGGTTTGCGAGCGCAAAGGGATGTCAACGTGCTGGATTTGGCCAAGAAATCGACGATCCAATCATCGATGATCCTGGAGCGAAATATTCCAGTCCCGATGCGAGACGGCCTGCGCCTCCTCGCCAACCTGTTCCGGCCTCCCGCGAACGGCCCCTGGCCAGTCATCCTGTCCGTTACGCCCTACAGCAAAGACAAACTTCCGGATCGGCTGAAGAGCTTCTTTATGCGTCTTTCCGGAGTAAAATTCGGGAACCTCAATTGCTCGCGGTGGGCCGGCTTCGAGTCTCCCGATCCGGCCTACTGGGTTGAGAACGGTTATGCCGTCGTCCAGGCTGATGTCAGAGGAATGCACAAATCAGAAGGCCAGGCAGGTGTGCTGCGGCCACTGGACGCACAAGACTACTACGACCTCATCGAATGGGCAGCAGTGCAGCCCTGGTGTACGGGACGCATCGGCCTGATGGGCGTGTCTTATTTGGCGATGTCGCAGTGGCACGTCGCGGCCCTGAAGCCGCCGCACCTCCGCGCGATCGTTCCGTGGGAAGGAGTCACCGATCTTTACCGGGAACTGGCATTTCATGGCGGAATCCCCGAGACCAAGTTCGTTCCCACCTGGTTCAAGAATCGAATCAAGCGTGGGCGCAATCGCCGATTTCCTCTGGCGGAGGATTTTCTGGTTGAAAGAGAGCGCCATCCGCTGGATGACTCGTATTGGTCGTCAAAACGACCGATCCTCGAAGACATTGTAGTGCCGGCCTTGGTCTGTGCGAGCTGGTCTGATCATGGACTACATACGCGCGGATCGATCGAAGGGTTTGAACGGATATCCTCCCGAGAAAAATGGCTCTTCACACACGGGAGAAAGAAGTGGGAAACGTTCTATAGCGATGAAGCGCTCGCCTTTCAGAAGCGTTTCCTCGATTGTTTCCTGCGCGACGTGGACACTAGCATGACTCAAGATCCGCGGGTAAGGCTGGAAATTCGGAGATCCTTTTATCAGCATGACGTCCGCCAGGAGGAGAACTGGCCTATCAAGTCTGTCCAGCCAGCACGGCTCTATTTGTGCGCGAGCACTTCGGGATTGCAGAGAGAACCGGTGGAGGAGGAAAGCAGAGTCCAGTACCGGAGCACCGGGACGAAGCAGAACGACCGGGCTTCATTCTCATTTCGCTTCGACGAAACGACCGAATTGACCGGGGGCATGCGGCTGAAACTGTTCGTCAGCACTTCCGAAGGCGATGATCTGGATCTGTTCGTCGTCATTCGAAAATTCGACTCCGCCAAGCGGGAAGTCTTCTTCTCGGGATACAACGGGTACGAGCGCGACGCCGCGGCGAAGGGATGGCTCAGAGCATCCCATCGAGAACTGGACCAATCGAGGAGCACGCCGTTACGCCCTTGGCTCCGCCACACCCGGGTTCAAAAACTGCGGCCAAACGAGACTGTGCCATCGGAGATTGAGATCTGGCCCTCCAGCACGCTGTTCGAAAGCGGATCGATGTTGCAGGTCGTGATCCAAGGACATGATGCTGCAAAATACCCGGCCTTCGGTCACCACAAGCTCGTGAATCGCGGCCTGCATACCATTTTCACGGGAGGGAGTTATGACTCGCACCTGGTAATTCCCTTAAATCAATCGAACTCCCTCATCGGTGGCACGGTTACATCGTTTGAATCTCGTCTCGTCTGACGTTGTACTAAGCCGAGAATGGCTGGATTCGTGCTGGATAGATCCTGACCCCGAAGACGGAGGCCACAAGGTGCACCTTGAAAGACGTAAACATCAGTCCCTTCACAATTGACGTCGCCGCAGAGGTGTTGACCGACTTACGGCAACGGCTGAACAAAACGCGATGGTCTTACCAGGTCGAAGGTACAAAGTGGGATGCCGGCACCGATCTCAATTATCTTAAAGAGCTCGTCAACTACTGGCAGGATACCTACGACTGGCGCAAGCAAGAGGCGGCGCTGAATCAATTCGCACATTTCCAAACCAAGCTCGATGATATCGGCATCCACTTCATCTTTGAGCGCGGGAAGGGACCGAGACCGTTTCCGCTCATCCTGACCCACGGCTATCCGGATTCGTTTTATCGTTTCGTAAAAATAATTCCCATGCTCACCAACCCCGCGGCATTTGGCGGGCAGGTTGAAGACGCTTTTGATGTCGTCGTGCCCGACCTGCCCGGCTACGGTTTTTCCGACAGGCCCAAGGAGATCGGATCGGTCTTTCGCGTGAATGATCTGTGGGCGCAATTGATGACGGATATCCTCGGCTATAAAAAATACGGGGCGCATGGCGGGGACTGGGGCAGCACCGTGACCGAGCAGCTCGCGCGCAGTCACGGCGATTCCGTGGTGGCGATCCATCTCACGGATGTGCCGTTCGGGCATATCCTGCAAAAGCCCGACGACCCCTCCACGGCGGAAACCAAACTGTTCAAGCACAACGACGAATGGCTGCAAAAAGAGGGTGCCTACGCCCTGATCCAATCCAGCAAACCGCAAAGCCTCGCCCAGGGCCTGAAC
>JBARKD010000057.1:0-1932 GCA_049800615.1 Acidobacteriaceae bacterium
CTCCTTCTGATTCACCTGATCTCGCGACACATGGCTCACAAGCCGGAATCAACAGAAAACGTCGCCACGGAATGCTCGACGCGCTAGAACCGGAAACTGCCCTGGTCAGATGTTTCCGCCAGGTAGCACTTTGGATGCAGGAGTTTGACCCCAAAGCCGGTCGTGGCCCGTGCCCCCTGGCGGTGTGCTTTTCGAACGGTGGTATGATGGCTGCACGTTGGAGGATAGTGGGAACTTTTTTCCATCGAACCAGTCAATCGTGTCTGGGTAATGGACGCGTGTCTGAAACGAAGTAGAGCAGATTCCGGACTGATCGCGACTTATGCCGACAAAGGAAAATCCCCGGTCTCCATACATTCAGAGTCTTGATCGTGGTTTAGAAATTCTCCAGCTCGTGGGCCGGTCGAAACGATCGGTGTCCGTCCCGGAGTTGGCTGACCTGCTTGGAATCGATCGCAGCAGCGCCTTCCGATTTGCCATCACCCTGCGCCGCCGGGGCTTTCTCTCCAGTCCGCCAGGGAGGAAGGATTTTTTGCTGGGGTCCTCAATGTGGGCTCTGGCCCGGGAATACAACTGGAGCAAGCTCCTGGTGGATATTGCCCATCCCGATCTGAACCTGCTGGCCGCCCGCATCAATGAGACCGCACACCTGGCCGTTCGCGAAGGTAAGGACGTGCTCTTTATCGACTGCGCGCACGCGAGTCGCGTCATTGCCGCGGTGGGCAGGACGGGCGAGCTCCATCCCCTTCACTGCACAGCCCACGGCAAGGCGATGCTGGCTGACGAGGATGAAAGCGACCTGCGCAGTCTCCTCGGACCGGGCCCATTCCGGAAATTTACGAAAAACACCAAAATCACCATCAAGGCGCTGGCGGAAGACTGTGCTTCCGTCCACGAGCTCGGCTACGCGGTGGACGACTCGGAACATGCCGATGACCTGCGTTGCATTGCTGCTCCTATTCGCTTCAACAAGCAGATCGTCGGTTCGATCGGAGTATCGGCTCCCGCCCCGCGCCTCCCTGACACCCTCTACTCGGAATATGGGAAACAAGTCTGCGCCATTGCCGACAAGATCGGCGACTCATTGCGCAGCGCCGAGTAACGCGAGACCCGCTGATACCGCATCGCCAACCGATCTCGTAGAGGCCGCATTAGCGACCGTCATCGTTTCAAAACCAACTCTGATTCGAATTCCGTCAGCCGTGAAGGGGAATTCTTGACTTTCCTCCCGGACGCCTGATACTGTGGCGAGGCTCGTGCAATGTGCAACATTTGTTGCACATTGCACATCGCTTTGCTTTCTCGCGAGGAGTCCAGGTTTCGTCAGGCGCACATTCAGGCCTGACCATGTGCCGCCCGGTACCGGCAAACCGTAACCGGCTTTTTGGCGCAGGTTGAATTGATTTTAGCGTCAAGGGCCAGGTCATCGGCAAGGGGTTCAAAGGGGATCGTCGCGCAAAGGCCGTATGCCGATAACCGCAACCAGTTTTTGCACGATTCGGAGAATTACTGATGTCCTTTCGAGCACTGACATTCTCAGCTATCTTTGCCGCTCTCCTGACGTTGCCGAGTGGACGCTCGGCGCTGGCACAGGGCGCTTCCGGGAAAATTTTCAGTCTGGCTTCTGTGCCCGACGGTATGGAGCTTCACGCTCCTGACGGAAAGATCGTGTTGAAATACGTCACCGTACGGCCGGACAACATCGGACTAACCGCGCCCAGCGCCGCATACTTCGATCCCGTCAATTCGCCTTCCGGCGTCCGCGTCACCAATGTTGCGCCCAATGACCATCCCCACCATCGCGGGATCTTCTTCGGGTTTATGAATTCGGAGTTCCATGTTCCCAACAATAACGCCCCCAACGATAACCGCAATGCGCCCCCAACTCACCCCGTGAAAGCCTTTACCGTCGAACGCGGCGACTTCTGGGCA
>JBARKD010000058.1:0-9583 GCA_049800615.1 Acidobacteriaceae bacterium
TCTCTTGCCCGATCCCGATTTTTTCCGCAGCCTGTTCAGCCGCTGAGGGGGTTTTTCTCCACCCCTAGACAAAGCGTCATCGCTGAGCGCATGAGACCCGCCCTCGAAGCGGGGCTCAGGGTCCAACCAGAAGCCCCAGACCCATATATGAGACAACTTCTAGGGGACTAGCGCCGACCGGCTGGCGGCGGCGCCCCACCACCCAGGGCGCCGGGTGGCAAAGTTCCACCCTCGCACAGGATCTTCATGTTCCCGAGCAACTTTGTGAAGAGTGTGCGCCGGTTCTCGAGATCCTTGTCGCGTGCCGCATCGTCGGCCAGGTTGCTGTTGTCGTAGACCAGGGTATAGTCCAGGCGGGTAGTGGTTTTGTTGAGTGACGAGGCCTCAATTGTACCGTGGTACATGATGTAGACAACGCCTTCGCGGACTGGCTGGGCGTAGGTGTAGCTGTATTTTGTCTTTCCGACCAGCACTTCATGGCCGATGGAACGGACGGTGCCAAGGCCACCATCACCAGAGAGAATGGTGCAGTTGGGGAAACCCCACTCGCCGATATCGCAGTACTTGCCGATGCGTGACCAGACGGCGTCGATCGGCGCGTTCACCGTAATGTTCATGGGAATCGCGACGTAGTGGGGATTGGGCGTCTGCAACTGCTCGGGTGTGGGCGTCGGCGGCATTGCCTCAATGGATGAGGCCGGTACCTTACCGCCTTCGGCGAGCGTTTTCATGTTCACGAGAAATGGTGTGAAGCGTTTCTTGCGGGTAGCTATTTCGGCATCACGGGCGGCATCATCGGCCAACACGCTGTTGTCGTAGAGGAAGGTGTAGACCAGGCGTGAGGTCCTGGCGGTGACGGGCTGCACCTCCAGCGTGCCGTGGTACAGGTTGTACTTGCCTTCCTTGCGCACAGGCTGGGTGTAGGTGTAGCTGTGGCCGGTTTTGCCTACCAGCACCTCATTCACGATGGTCCGCTCTGACGCGAAGCCGCCGTCGCCTTGAATCAGCTTGCAGCTGGGAAATGCCCACTCACCGATGGCACAGAACTTCCCGACACGGGCCCAGACCGCATCTGCGGGTGCATTGACGTCCTGTGTGAGCAAAACCGTGACGTAGTGCGGATTCGGGACCTGCAAGGGCGCGGGCGCCGGACGCGGTGGTGTGGCGGTTTGCTGCTGGGCAACTGAGGTGGCGATGAGCGAGACAAGGAACACGGCAGCGGCGATCTGGCGCATGATGATTCAGTTCTCCCTGGAGGAATCAGTCCTGAAATTCGAAGTCTTCGGCACAGTTGTTCAACCGTCCGATGGTTTGGGCATCAGCCCTACTCTTACGAGTGTGGCCAGCTTCTAGTGTAGTGCGTCACACAGATGGGCGTTTAACCGTTTTTGAAGGGTACGGGCTTTAGAGTCTGCGTGAGAACTGCGGTTTGTTCGATCCGCCATCGGCCTTGCCATGAAAACAATCGGGCGGCGCTTCCTGGAAAAGCCAACCTTTCAACGCTCACAGAATTGTCGTCCCGACCGGAGCGAAGCGAAGTGGAAGGATCTGCGGTTTGTTCGATCTTTTTCCACCCCGAGACAGAATTGTGATCCCGAGAGCCCGCCGCTAGCTCTTATAGGGTACGGGAAAAAAGTCGGCTGCGTGATGGAGGAAGGGCGTGAGGGGGTTCCACTACATTTCCCTGTCATTTCGATGCGTCCTTAGTGATATTCCTTCGATAGAAGTAACGCCGCTATATTCGACTGAACCATGCAAAAAGTCTTGGCTTTGCTCCTGATTTGCGCTCTCATGGTGCCCAATGCCTTTGCGGGCCTAAATCGCAACAAGGCCAAGTACGTTGGGGGAACCACGACTGTTCCTCCTGTGCAATCGGTGGGGTTCCTGAGCGCCACCGATGAAGATCATCTGACCTTCCATTATGAGCAGGGCAAAGCGGCCGATAAGACAAAATTCCCTGCAGGAGACTTTAGCCTGCCCTATTCGGAGATAACCGGTATCGGCTACGGGCAACACGCTAGCTTGCGGATTGGAGAGACGATTGCATTGTCGGCTTTGGCCGGAGTGGGCGGTCTGCTCCTTCTGCTGTCGAAAAGTAAAAGCCATTACCTTACATTCGAATACAAGGATATTCAAGGTAACAAGCAGGCTGCCGTCTTTGAAGTAGGTAAAGACACAATACGCCCGCTCCTGAGTGCTCTGGAGACGCGAACAGGTAAGACAGTCGCTTACGAGGCCGACCCAACCAAAAAGACGGCCAAAAAGTAAACCCGCAAGCAATGACGACCAAAGTCCCTCTTTAAGTTATTCACCGTAGAGATCCTCCATCTGCTGCAATAGGTCTGCTCTCACTGCGTTACAGTCCATGCCTGTTACGCCCGCACGGATCTGTTCGGGCACCGGCCAGCGACGATCCTCTAGAACTTGTCTCATATATGGGTCTCATATATGGGACTGCGGCTTCTGGTTGGACCCTGAGCCGCGCTTCGAGGGCGGGTCTCATGCGCGGCCTCTCCGAAATTTGTCTATTTATGAGACCAGTTCCAGCCAAACGCCTGCGGCGCCTCCTGCGGCACAGTGGGAATGGAAAAATATTAACCATAGTTAACTTGTATGCGATACTGAGGCTAAGGGTGTTTCGTGAATATAGCTTCGCCGCTGATTCCCAAGGGCTAATGCGGACAGACCATCCAGGGCGGAGGAGATCTCTATGAGACGCAAGTGTCCGTTCGCAGTCGACGCCGCATGGGCATTGATGTTGGCCCTGGGTAGCGCGTTGCACGCCGGCGCGCAAAGTGGCACATCCAGCGCTTTGGCGGGGACGGTAACGGATAGCACCGGAGCGGTTGTGGCCTATGCCAAGGTTAGCGCGGTGGATGTCGACACCAAGGCGATTCGAATCGGCCAGAGCGACCCGGCCGGACGCTTCCTCTTCTCGCAGATCAATCCCGGAAACTACCAGGTGACCGTCGAGGCCAAGGATTTCGCGTGGCAAACCTCCCAGGTTACGGCGGTGGGCGTCGGTCGTACCGTCACTCTGAATTTCTCCCTCCTGGTTTTCGCCGCTTCCCAGAGCGTGGAGGTGGGTGCGGAGCAGGGCCTGCTGAGCCTCGATAATCCCAACACCACAACCACCCTGGAAGAGAAAACCATCAAGAACCTTCCCAATCCAGGCCAGGACTTAACTTACATCGCGCAGTTCTCGCAAGGGGCTCTGATGAATACGGCGGGCTCGTCGAACGACGCCAAAGCCGCCGGCGGCTATGGAAACGTTGAGTTCAACGGGCTGCCGGCCACCTCCAATGGGTACATCCTCGATGGCTTCGACACCAACGATCCATGGCTGGGACTCAACATCGGCCTCTCCACGAACCTGGTGATCGGTCTTGATGCCGTGCAGCAGGCGACCGTCAACACCAATTCCTTCGCAGTCGATCAGGGGAGGTACAGCGCCGCCCAAGTCAACTACTTCACCAAGTCGGGCGCCAATAACTACCATGGCGACCTGTACGAGGTCTGGAACGGATCGGTGCTCAATGCCGAGAACTACTTCCTTCATGCGAATGACACACCAGGCAATATCGCCAAAAAGCCGCGGTCCACAGTCAACGAATTTGGAGTAAGCATTGGTGGCCCGATCCGCACCAACAAGCTCTTCTTCTTTGCCCACTACGAAGGTATCCGCATCGCGCTGCCTATCGTGTCGCAGGCCGTCGTGCCCTCGCCGGCCTACCAGCAATACGTTTTGCGGCAGTTGCTTACAGGCGGTATAGACCCGATCACGGGCATCGCGCTGCCTGCCCAGTCGGCCGAGGTCCCGTTCTATCGTTCCATGTTTGACCTGTACCGCGACACCGGTGGAACCCCACTCCCCATAAGCACCTGTCCGCTCGCTGCGGGCGGGAATCCGCTGCCTGCGCCTGCTGGCGGAGGTCTGTTCGATGGCAGCGGGTGCGCAAATCAGAGGCAGGAATCGCTGAACAACAGCGACTCCGAGAATCTCATCGTGGTCAAGATTGACCAAACCATCAACCCAAGCAACAGCGTATGGTACCGGTTTCAGCAGGACACCGGATTGCAGGCGGCCTATACCGATCCCATCAATCCGATCTTCAACGGGTATTCACCGCAGCCGCAGCGGACCCTCGTGATGGGCTATACGCACGTCTTTAGCCCCACCCTGGTCAATCAGTTCAACCCCGGCGCAAGCTGGTACGCAAGCGTGTTCGAGCCAAACCACTATGCTGAGGTACTTGCTGCCTTTCCAATCGTGCTGGCTGGAGGCACCAACAACACGCCCTTCACCACCGTTGGCGGAAACAACAACACCTACCCCCAGGGCCGTAAGGTGACGCAGTGGCAGATGAACGACAACCTGGTCTGGACGCGCACCAAACATACCTTCAAATTCGGCATCAACAGCCGCCGCATCGACGTCAGCAACTACGACCTGGGCCAGGGCACGGTGCCCTACGTGATCTACAACGACCTCGCTCAATTCACCTATGGCGCCGCTTACACCGCCGCTCAGACCTACCCCGTCTCGCTCCGGGAACGCGTTGCCGCCGGCAATCTGGACATGTACGTCATGGACACGTACAAGCCAGTGGCGAAGTTGACGTTGACCGCCGGCATACGCGTTACGTGGAACACCAATCCAGTGAACCAGCAAGGACTGTTTGTCCGCCCGGCCGGTTCCTTCCTCGATATGTCCCACCAGGTCAGTCAGCCTTTGAACCAGGTGATTCTCACCGGAGTGCACAATGTTTTTCCGGCGACTGAGCTATTCGTCTACCAGCCTCGTGCCTCAGCCGCTTACCATCTGGCGCGGAAAACCGCGATTCACCTCGGCTTTGGCCTATTTGACGACATTATCCCGGCGCAGATCGCCGATTTGGCCTCCAGCAATCCGCCCTACGCGCCGGCCTTTGTCGGCGGCCTGGGGGGACAGGTGGGCGGCATAGCGATTGCCCCGGGTGTTCCCGGCAGCGCTATCGAAGCTGCTTCGGCTGCAAACCAATCGTTCCAGATCGCGTTTCGTTCCGGCGCTGCTGCGTGCGCCGGTATCGCTCCTGGCGCGCCCACGTGTCCGCTTGCGGTGAGCCTGAATACATTTCCCACGGGAACGCTGAAGGTCCCTTATTACTATCAGTACAGCGTAGGGATCGAGCAGCAGGTTGGAACGCGCGGCGCCGTTCGGGTGGACTATGTTGGCACTCGGGGCGTGCACGAACCTTATCAAGTCCAATTCAACGGCTATCAGAATGTCTGTCAGGGCTGTTTCGCACCCTACCCTTACCAGCAGCCACTTGATCAAAGGTTCGGCAGCGTCAACGAGTTCCGCACCGACGCCAACAGCGCCTATTCCGGCATGCAGACGAGTCTTACCGAGCAGTTCGCGGGATTGACTTTGCGCGGTAACTACACGTTGAGTCATTGTCTCGACGAAGTGTCAAACGGCGGCTTGCTCTCGTTTTCCACCCAGGGCATTCTGTCGCCGTTGCCTGGGGAACTGAGACGGCAGTATGGCGATTGCGACTACGATGTCCGCCACAATGTTTCGGCTTTTGGTTTGTATCAGATTCCGTTTCACTCTCACCACACGGTGTTACGCCAGGTTCTCGGAGGCTGGTCCTTCTCCGAAACCGCGATCCTGCATAGCGGCCTTCCGTTCACGGTACTGAGCCAGCCCTATACTGCAAATGGTCAGGGTATCTTTCAGGCGGCCGGTCCACAGTTCGCGCGCAGAGTTCCGGGCGTGCCCCTCTATAGCACGGCGCCTTACCCGGGCGTAACCGTAGCGGGCACGAAACAATGGTTGAATCCCAATGCCTTCAGCTCGGTAGTAGATCCCACCAACGGAGCCTGTGCCGGCGCGGACTCAGCGGCCGATTGCCAATTTGGCAACTCTGGACGCAACACGGTGCGGGGGCCGCATTTCACCGCTTCGGATATGTACCTCACCAAGCGCTTCTCCTTCGGGGAAGGCGTCTCACTACGGCTGGATGCGCAGATGTTCAATGCCTTTAACCATCCCAACTTCGCTTTGCCTGATTCGGTAGAAGCCGGTCTGCCTGGAGTCTTCATCCCGGCGAAATTCGGCACTCTGCAAAGCACCATCTCTCCTCCGACTGGCCTGCTGGGCGTTGGCCTGGGCGGAGACAGTTCGCCGCGGATGATTGCGTTCCAGGCACGGATAGAGTTCTGACACATCCCCCCTCCCGCTTTCTTCTTATGTAGATGGGTTTTGCTACTGAGGCGCCCCGTTTTTTCTGTCCCCGAAACTGGGCGCAGGTCTGCGCAGGTGGGTTGTGCGGACATGCCACAGCGTCGGGAATTGCTCGCTCTCAATTTACGCAGGTGAATTTGCTGTACGATGATCCCGAGTGGAAAACAGGAGAACCTGGGCGACAATCGGGTATGTCGAATCGTTGAGGTGAGGGTTGCCCTTTATAAGGCCGAAGCGATTAGTCTATGGTCTCGTAGGATGTGGTCCGGCCGCCCGGTTTCCTGGCTTTGTGACGATTGCTACACTCCTTTGCCTTCTTGCAGCGACGCCTGCGAGAGGCGGCTCACCATCTTCTCAAGTTGCCGGCCACAGCACGATTCTTGACCCCCTTCCCGAGAAGATCGATCTTGTCGATGGAAACGACATTCGTTTTCAGCGGCTTTCTGCCGGCACAGGCTTGTCGCAAAGTCGCGTCGCCTGGGTGGTACAAGACAAAGTTGGGTTCGTGTGGTTTGGTACACAATACGGACTCAACCGGTATGACGGATATAAAACGAAGGTCTTCAAACATGAGCCTGGCCGGCCTGACAGCCTGAGCTGCGTCTATGTACGCAGTCTGCATGTCGATCGCGCCGGGACCCTGTGGGTGGGCTGTGATCGGTTTCTCGACCGGTTTGACCCAGCGACAGAGACCTTTAAGCATTACCGGATCTACACAGAGATTTCTAATGGACTCCCCACTCCCATTGACCGCATTGGTGAGGATCACGACGGAGTCTTGTGGCTGGCGACCGCCAAAGGGCTATACCGCTTTGATCCCGCCAGCGGCCGAACCACACGATATTCTCATAATCCTGATAATCCCAGCAGCATTGCCGCAACTCGCATCAATGTTGTGGCGGAGGACCGAGAGGGGCGACTGTGGGTGGCAAGCGCTAACGGGCTGGACCAGCTGGACTCCGGGACCGGAAAAGTGTTGCGCCGTGCTCCGTTTCATGCCGACATCGGTGAATTTCACGAAGATAGATTCGGGATCTTCTGGATGACCGGCGGCAATCCATCGTGCGCTCTCGCGAGTTGGAATCTCGAAACCGATATAGTGAAATGTCATTCCCTCGACTACTCCCTGAAAGCGATACCATTCAAAGCCTTCATTTCCCGAATAATTGAAACCCGCAGTGGCGCCATGTGGTTGAGTTCCACGGCCGGCCTCCTGAAGTTCGATCGAGCTCGCAATAAAGTCATTCGCTATCACAACAGCCCCCTCGATAGCGAAAGCCTGGAATCGGACATCCTGATTCATCTGTATCAGGATCATGAGGGAAATATCTGGACCTGTTTCCAGGGTGCACAGCCAAACTTCTTCTCAGAACAGCCGCCGCCTTTTCAGAACTTCACATACCGGCGTGGGAGTTTGGTCAACCCACTCGTCACGTCGATCTATGAGGACAAAAACGGCATACTCTGGATTGGCTCCATGGGTGGACTCAACCGTATCGACCGGCGGAGAGGAACGAACATCGTGCCGCCGGGGTCGGGGGTTGCGAATGAGATCCTCTCGATACTCGAAGACGGGAAAGGGATTCTTTTTTGTGGAACATTTCACAAAGGCCTTCAAGAAATCAACCGTAAGACGGGCGAGGTAAGTCATTATCCCCGCGGATTGCCGCCACGTTTCACCAGCCCGATCATGCAATTGATTTATGACCACGGGGGAAATTTGTGGGCCGCCATGTATGGCGGTGTAGGACGTCTCGATCCGGCCACGGGACGTTTCGTCATGTACAACCCCGAGAATCAGAACACGATACAGTACCAAAAAATCGCGGAGGACAGGGAAGGATTGTTGTGGCTCGGCGCGCAGTCGGGCTTGCACCGCTTCGACCCACGGACGGGAAAGTTCACCATATACGAACACAATCCGGATGATCCGGAGTCGCTGAGCGACAATCGCGTGAACTCCATCCACTTTGATCAACAGGGTACTTTATGGGTGGGTACGCAAGATGGCCTTTCGAAGTTCAACCGTCAAACGGGGACCTTCACAACTTATTATGAAAAGGACGGTCTGGCCGGAGATGTGGTGAGCTGCATTCAGGAAGATCGAAACGGTGTGCTTTGGATGGGCACTAATCAGGGCCTCTCAGCATTCGATCTGCATTCGCAGCGATTCCGTAATTTCTCTGCGGCCGATGGAATTGCCGGACAGGATTTGACCGGCTGGGGAGCGTGCAATCAGAGTCCTTCCGGAGAGATGTTTTTCGGTGGTTTCAGCGGGGCCACGGCTTTCTATCCCAGTAAGATCGTGAACAGTTCATTTGTGCCAAGAACCGTTCTGACCGATTTCAGGCTGTCAGGAAGCCCCGTCCGCATCGATGCCGGGTCGGTGCTCAAGCGATCGATTACGCGGACTGACTCAATAACCCTCTCCCACCAGCAAAATATCTTCTCGATTGAGTTTTCAGCTCTAAGCTTTTTTAACGCGGAGACGAATCGTTACCGTTACAAGCTCGACGGCCTCGATAAGGATTGGCATGAAGTAGCCAGCGACGAACGTATCGCCAACTACACTACGCTTCCGGCAGCAACCTACACGTTTGAGGTTCAGGGAGCAACCAGCCGCGGACCCTGGAGCGAACCCGGCGCGATGCTGCGCATTGAGATTCTGCCGGCATGGTATCAGACTCTCTGGTTTCGCAGTATTTGCGTGATCGCATTTTTGCTTCTGCTCTGGGCAATTTACCTTTTGCGCCTCAATGAGCTCAGGAGGCAGTTCAGCGCTGCGCTGGAGGCCCGCGTGGATGAGCGGACGCGGATCGCGCGAGAACTGCACGACACTCTCTTACAGAGCTCCCAGGGTCTGTTGCTGGTCTTTCAGGCAATATCTAATTTGTTGCCAGGGCGGCCGGAGGAAGCGAAAGAACGAATTGAACGCGCGCTTGACCAGGCATCGGATGCAATTGCCGAGGGTAGAGATGCAGTGCATGAACTCCGCACCGGCGGACTGAACACAATGGATCTAGGAGAGGCGATCAGCAAATTCGGCAAGGACCTTCTGAGTCGCGCCATAAGTGAAACGGGTCCCGAGGTGAGTGTGCGGGTTGAGGGAATTCCGCAGCCCCTCAGTCCCATCATTCGTGACGAGGTATATCGGATTGGAGTGGAGTCCTTGCGAAATGCGGTCCGTCATGCAAATGCCCGACGAATCGAGGTAGACATCCGATACAGCGAAGACGGTTTGCTACTGCGAATTCGGGATGACGGAAAGGGCATTGACCCAGCCGTTCTCGGCCAGGAGCACATCGCCGGACATTGGGGCTTGCGTGGTATGCGGGAACGGGCCAAACTCATCGG
>JBARKD010000059.1:0-22890 GCA_049800615.1 Acidobacteriaceae bacterium
GATCGGGTGCCCCATCCTTCGCGTACTTTGCGAAGGGTGGGATGCCACTGCTCTTCACCCGAGGCCCTTCCCCGCAACTTCTGCTTATCCCACCCTTCGCAGAAAGCGCGAAGGATGGGGCACCCGACCCTTGGTCGCTGGTGACCGAGTTCTCACGCACACTCTTTCAGCCCCGCCGTCAAATGGAACAGAAGACCGGCTTCACAGGCTGCGGAAAAAATCGGGATCGAGCAAGAGAGACGTGAAGCAGGGGCTAAACAGGCTGCGGTCTTATGCATGGATTTGCTGCTGCTCCTGCGACGGATCGATTTGCCCGTTTAGAGCGGCAATGCGTGCAGTGGGAAACGCGGTGGGATGATTCTGCTGGATCCAGGCGGTCATCTTCTCCCGCACCAGGCAGCGCAGTTCGAAGTTCTCGCTCGCGTTTCTTGAGCTGACCAGGCAGCGAATCTCCATCGCCCGCTCCGTGAGATTCGTCACCTGGAGTCCACAGACTTTGCCGTCCCATAGCGGCGAAGCATGGACAATCGCATTGAGTTGCTGCCGTAGGTCCTCGACCGGAATGCTGTAGTCGACGTAGAGAAAAGCGGTCCCCAAAATATCGGACGACAGCCGCGTCCAGTTCTGGAAGGAGTTCTCGATGAAGTAGTTCAGGGGAACGATCAGGCGCCGAAGGTCCCATACCCTGATCACGACATAGGCGGAATTAATTTCTTCCACCCGGCCCCACTCCCCTTGGACCACCACCACGTCATCGATTCGAATCGGCTCGGTCACCGCGATCTGTAAGCCGGCAAGAAGATTGGCTACGGTCGATTTTGCTGCCGTCGCGACAATGACAGAGGCAATGCCCGCCGACGCCAGAACTCCCGAGCCATAATGCCAGATGCGCGGATCGTTGAAGGTCCAGAGGAGAGCCCCAATGTCGACAATGACGATAAAAGTGATGAGCATGCGGCGGAACAGTTCAAATTGCGTGTGGACCCGGCGCGCGCTGATGTTGTTTTCCGCACTGAGGTCGTACCGGCGAAGGATGGTGTTTTGGAAAACATAGACCCAGCCTATGGCGAACCAGCCCAGGGCGATGATCAGTGCCATAACCATGCCCTGGCGCAGGATGGTCACCACACCCGGGGATAACTGGGGAACATAAGGCAGCACGATTAGCAGGCAGGTAATCAGAAAGACAGCCCGGGCAGGATGGCTTAGGTACTGCTGCACGCTGCCCCAGCGGCTATCTTTCTTTTCCTTATCTCGGCGCCGCAAAACGTGAAAGATGACGAAATGCGCGACATTGCCGAAAACAATGACGCTGCAGAAAAGAAAGATCGGAAGGAACCAGGTGCGATGGATTTGACTCCCGTCCACCGCGTGCGGCGCTAGCCCGGCAAGGGTCATCCGAAACAGGTCATTCAAAGGCACTCGGTCACCTCTCTGATTCAATTCTAGGCATGTACCAAATCGCCCTTGGGCAAGCGTTCCGCCTCAGCCACCCCTCCTGAGCTGCAACAACTTGAACCGCGGCCTGCCCTCGACTATCTTCAGCATCATAAGTTGCAAGAGGCCCGTTTATCCCAGGTGAGTAGCGAGCGCCGCATGAATATTCACCGTACGACTACGCGCCTTTAGCGTTGGCATCCTACGTTTTTCGGGGGAACACAAAATCCCACCAAACGGTAATAGTTTTCTCTGCCCTCGAAAGATAGCTTCTGAATTACTGTTCGGGCATCTTTGTGACCGGCCCGCTGGGTCGCTTAGAGGTCCCTTGCTTTGAAGTCGCCGGGTTCAGCGATGCCGACACTCACCGCCGTCCTTGAGGCGGAAAAGATCACGACGCGGACAGATAATTTCTACCGCCCTGGCCTCGACATATTTCGGGCGCTTGCCTTCCTGCTGGTCTTTCTGGCGCACGGCCTCATCCTGAACATTGATAAATCCACCGAGTTGGGCGCAATCGCGCGCGCGGGAGAGTTTGGCGTCTGTATTTTTTTCTTTCTTAGCTCCTATCTCATTACGGAGCTGTTGCTGCGCGAAAGGCGGGAGACCGGCACCATCTCGATTCACGCGTTTTATGTGCGCCGGATTCTGCGCATCTGGCCGCTGTATTTTGCCATGATTGCCTTCGGCTGGATCTCCGGCCTGTTCTTGCCCAGCCATGCTCTCTCCGCTGCATGGGTTGCTGCCCTGATGCTGCTGTGCGCCAACTGGTACACCGCCGGCCACGACTACCCTCCAGGGTTTCTTTTTCCACTCTGGAGCATTTCCCTGGAGGAGCAGTTCTACCTGCTGTGGCCATGCCTGATGAAGTATCTGAGCCCGGCCAGTCTGTTGGGGATCAGTTCCCTGCTCATCGCAGTGGCTTACCTGACGATGATCCGCTTGCTGGCTCACGGGCACACTCTCGACCCCCGGCTTTGGGTCAACAGCCTGGTGCAGTTCCAGTTCTTTGCCCTGGGAACGATGACGGCGATCGTTCTGCGTGGGCGAATTCCTGCGCTCTCCAAAACCCTCCGCGGGGGATTATTTATTGTCGGACTGCTCTGTTTCCGCGCGGCGCAAGCCGCCGTTTTTGACCGGGATCCAATCACCCCGCACGACTTCGCACATATAGCCCCGCGGTACGCGATCGCTCTTGCCGGATGTTTGTGCCTCTTCTTCAGCTGCCTGCCGTTGTCTGGCGGTGAACGGCAGAAGCCGCTTATCTACCTGGGTAAGATTTCGTACGGCCTGTATGTCTTCCACGTGTTATGGCTGGGTTTGGCACGGCATCTCGTCGATCATCTCTTTGCCGATCACGCAGGCCCACTCATCTCTCAGCTTCTGACCATGGCGGTGGCGCTCATCGCTACGGTGGTGACCGCCATGATCTCCTACCGCTACCTGGAGAGTCCTTTCCTGCGTTTCAAGAAGCGGTTTACAGTGATCCGCTCGCGGCCCGTTTAGGCTAAGGTTTCAGATCGTCTGCAGTCCCGTCCTGCGCGCCGGCTGAAGCTCACCCTACTTGATGTAATAGCCGCTCACGCGCCAGTAGCCTTTGGCCAAGGCTAACGTTATCGTTTCGACGGCGTCCGGGCGGTTGGCAAAGCTCGCATGGTAATGAAGGATGACGTACTGACCCTCGGGCGCTCCGGGCACGGAAGTCGTGTAGCTGGCATCGATAAGATCGCGCCCCTGCAGGGCACCCACACCTGCACGGGCGTTCTCCACCTTGGAAGCGAAGGTTTGCTGATCGAGCGAGCTGCGAATCAGCATGCCGGTGTAGGCATAGCTGTCGGCAAAACGGCCGTTGTCAAGATAACCGAGAAAGCCCAGGGCCTGCCTTTCGGCCGCTTGCTCATCGGCGGCGTGCGCATCCTCCCCTGGCGCCGCAGCCATGGGCGGTGGCCCTTGCTGCATCGCATGCAGCGGAATAAAAGCCATGCTGGCGGCCATCAGAGCGACCGCGAACGGGACCGCCAGCCAGCGAAAGCACAACCTGAAATTCTGCGGCATAAAGAAATCTATTGCGCGTACTTTACCGAGCACCCGTAGGGGCGGGTCACGGTCGTCTGCACCGGCTGCCCTGACATTGCCTCGCTCAGTGCTGCGGAAACATAGTTCTTCGAAACCTTGATATCGGCCACATCCGTGGTCGCATGATCGTCGATGGCGCCTTCGTAGATCAGCTTGCCGCTGGGATCGATGACGTACATATTGGGAGTGGTCTTTGCGCTGTACAGGTGGCCGACGTCGCCCTTGGGATCGAGAACCACAGCCGTGGGGTCAGCACCCATCTTTTTCAAATAGGCGTTTTCCTGCGGTCCGTTTACATAACCCTGCTCGCCGGGAGCGGAGGAAATCACGGTCAGCCAAACCACGCCTTTCGCTGTCCACTCCTTCTGCAGGGACTGCATATTGCCACTTTGATAGTGCTTCATGGTGTAGGGACAGTCGTGATTATGCCACTCCAGGACCACATACTTGCCGTGGTATTGATCGAGGCTCTGGGTTTTGCCGTTTGAGTCAGTCCCGTGGAAGTCCGGCGCTGGGCTGCCCACTTGGGCAGCCCAGGCCGAAGAACCAACCATGGTGAGGACGGCGGCCACAATAGCGGCCAGAACGGGGCTTTTGCGGGTCATCGGCTTTTCCTCTCGGGTTGTTCCAACATGGCTTGGCGATTGGGATGAGTACGGAGCTGGTCGAGCGCGTCCAACACCACCCCCGGGGTCAGCACTTCGGGCAGCAACACCGGCTGCTGTCCGGGTACATAAAAAACGTAGGTAGGCACGCCGCTGCGGCCCAGCTCGCTCAATGCCGAACCGATGCCCTCATCATGCCGCGTCCAGTCGGCGCGCATCAGCACAATGCCCGAGTCTTGCAAACGCCGCCTCACATCGCCGCGATTCAGGACGACGCGCTCGTTCACCTGGCAGCTCAGGCACCAACGGGCGGTGAAATCCACGAAAACCGGACGGCCCTGGGCGCGATACTGCTCGATCGCCTCGCGGTTGTAGGGTTGCCAACCCGCGTGCGTGGACGCACTCGTCTCGGCCGCTGGAAATTTCCATAGCGCATATAGCGGCGTCGCCACCGCCAGCGCGATCACGCTGAGAGCAAAAGCGGAGGGTATCCGTTTGGCCGGCCAGCGGCCCAAAATCCACCCGGCAATTGCCAGCAGCAGAAACGCTGCCAGCAAAGCGCTGAGTGCATCCACTCCCGCGGCCGAAGCAAACAGCCACACCAGCCAGATGACCGTGCCAAAGATGGGCGCGGCCGTTGCCTGCTTAAGTATCTCCATCCATGCGCCCGGCCGGGGCAAAAGACGCATCCACCCGGGATTGAAGGTGAGCGCGAGATAGGGCGCGGCTAGACCCAGGGCCAGCGCGGTGAAGACGGCGAAAGACACAAACGCGCTCTGGGCTAGAGCAAAGCCAATTGCCGCTCCCATAAAAGGAGCAGTGCACGGAGTAGCCACCACCATGGCCAAAACCCCGGTGAAGAAGCTCCCCGCATAGCCTTGGCGGCCGGCAAGACTGGAACCGGTATTCGTGACGGTAAGTCCGATCTCAAACATTCCGGCCAACGACAGGCCAAGGAAAAAGAGGAACAGCGCCATGACGGCCAGGAATCCAGGGGACTGAAACTGGAATCCCCAGCCAAGCTGACGGCCGCCGGCGCGCAACCCCAATAACAGCGCCACGACTGCCCAGAAGGAAACCAGGATGCCCAACGCATACACCAGTCCGTGGGCCCGCACCTTGGTGGCGTGGAGGCGGGACGAGTCAACCAGCGCCAACCCCTTGATGAACAGGACCGGAAAAACGCAGGGCATGAGGTTCAGAATCATGCCCCCTAAAAACGCCAGACCGATAAAGCGCAGAAGCTTCACCAGGTCGGCTCCGCCGCCCGCTGCTGCAAGCGTCCCCGCGGGAGCATGAATCTCGTAGGCCGTGCCATCGCCCAGCAGCAGCACGCCATTCAAGCGCTCCAGCTGTCCGTGGAAGTTCTCGTCTTTCTTGAGGGATATTTCCACGCCACCTTGGTTGGCCCGGACGGGCTGGGGCGCCGCATTGACAATCTGGTTCTGATCGAAGGGGAAAAACTGCGCGTTCGTGGCCGGATGTCCCTGAAGTCTCAGCGTGAAGCCGTCAGCCGTGGAGCTGAATGCAACCTGGGAAGAGGCGGGCAGCGGCTGCGGCATGAGACTGTGAAAGCGGTCAAAGAGCGCCTGGCGGGACGGATCGACCGGACCATTCTGCGCCGTAACGGCCAATGGGAGAGCCAGGTCTGCTTTGCCTGGGATGCAAACCTCGCGGCAGACCAGCCAATTCACGTGAGCCGATAACTTATCTGTAGCGGGCGCCTTGAGTGTGGAGTCGGCTTTGAGGGCGATGGGAAACAGGACCTCATCCTCATAACCAAAATCCATCAGCGGGCCGAGAGGAAGGCGGCGCGGGGCGGGAAACTGCATGGCGCCGGCCGTGATGCCCGCGGGCAAATTCCATTTAATCGACGGCGGCTCGCCTGAATCGCCGGCGTTGAGCCAATAGACATGCCAGCCTGGATCGAGCTTGAAGAGCAGGCCGACCTCGGAGCTTCCCCCGGGCTGAATCGAACCTCCCGGCGAGACGAGCTCGACGGTCAGATGCAGGGCGCGAACCGGGCCCTCTACCGGTCCGGCAGGCGGAGCGGCCGGGGTAGCTGCGGCGGCGGCAATCGTGAATCCTACGCAAAAGATCCGTGCAAATTGGCGAAGAATGGACATAGCGGCGAGCCAAAACACCCCATTCCATTGTAGACGTTGCAGGGCCGCGCTAGTTACAGCCGGGGACGGAGACTTCGCCCGGAGCGCGAGATTCTTTTAGCGTTGAAGGGGCTGAAGAGTCTGCGTGCGAACGAACCCTAGCGAGATTTGGTTACGTGATGGGGGGTCAGCAGCGCGCCCAGGATTCCATCCTGGGGTATTTTCAGCCGTCCCTTCGGGACTTAGTGCGCGGTTGACGGCCGGGCTGAAAAAGCCCGCCCCTTCAAAAACCAAAGGGAGGACAATTCTAGAGCTCAGGCGAGCGAGTGGGACAGGGCAAGAAACTGCAGATTCCTCGGCTGCGCTCGGAATGACAAAGGGGAGGCTTGCGTTTCCATTGAGAGCTGCGGCTGTATAAGCAAACTGCAGATCCCTCGACTTCGCTCGGGATGACAGTGCAATCCAGAGTGGAAGATCGGCGGGGCTGAAAGAGTCTGCGTGAGAGCTGCACACCGAGTCCCATTGGTCGCTGGTGACCGAGTTCTCACGCAGACTCTTTCAGCCCCGGTCCTGGGTAAACCGCACCAAAGCCGAAGGCCCAAGTCTATTTCGCGTCCAGCGTGAAGCTGTCCTCCAGTTGGACCGTCCTATCGGCTGCCTCGGGGTCCGCCACGCGGTACATCTTTGCGTCCGCATGCTTTCCTTGCTCGGTTATAAGGACATAGTTGAAGTTGGGATAGGTGCTGGCGCGAAACAAATCCTGGTCGCCCCGGATAAAGATCGGATAAGGCCGGGCGCCTCCGCCTCCGGTAATCACATGGCAGATGCCATTCATTTCGAAACGCTCGTAGTTGTGGATATGGCCGTTGAAGATGACAAACCTGGCATGGGAAGACGCAGCCGCGGCTTCCAGTTCCCGGCGCAGCTCGAGCGTTGATTCGGACGGAATGCCGAGCATGAAAGAAGTCTGCAGATCGGAAACCAGCGGCAAATGAAAGAGGAAAAAAACAAAATCGACCTGCGCAGGAATGTGCGCAAGCTGCGCGTCCAGCCATTTACGCTGGGGCCGGCCGGCTTCCGTAAAGGTGGTGCTATCCAGCGTGATCAGATAGATATTTCCCAGGCGTACCGAATAGTACCTGTGGTTTTCGATTTGCGGGTATGCGGCAAAATAGTTATGAATCCCAACGCGCGGATCCGTCAGCTCCTCGTGATTTCCGATCGTGGGATAGATCCGTAGATGTTCCTGATCCCAAAGCGCAGTTTCCTCGCTATAAATTTTCCAGTCGTTCGCATCGCTGCCGTGGAAAGGCATATCGCCGGTGAGAAGCAGCAGGTCAGGCTTTTCTTCGCCCACCTTCTGCGCCAGCCATTTGCGGACTCCGGGTGCGGTGTCGCTCGTGTTTTTCGCATCGGTAAAGCGCATGTCGCCGTAGGCAATAATGCGCAGCGGCCGCCCAAGCGGCAGATCGTTCACGGTAAACGTGGGTTCGCCGTTTTCGTTGCTATCTTGCGCAAGTTGAGGTGGCGTCGTAGCAGCAATGCAGACGATGACCAGCAAACATCTTTGCGGGAACGCCCAGCTGCGCATCAGAGACGGCCACCGCCGACAAAGTGCACCACCTCGAGGCGGTCGCCCTCGGCCAGGGCGGCACTGCTCCACTCACTGCGGCCAATGATATTGCCATTGTGTTCGATGGCAACTCGATCGCCTTTGAGTCCAAGATCCGCGATCAGGTCTTGAAGGCTGGCCCCCGGCGCCAATTGCGGAAACTCACGCGCCTGGCCGTTAAGGACGAGTTGCATAGAGGCAGACTATCACCACGCCCTATGCCGTTCGCTCTCCCAGAAGCCAGCTCAATATGCGCCGCAAAGGCGGCTGGACCTCGGTACCCGAAAAATAGACGGCCCGGTTCAGCCCCTTGAGAATTTGGATTGCTTCGATGCGCGGATCGGCGTTGCCCAACCAGCCCTTCCTCACAGTATCCACGGCATATTCGTCCGCAAGGTACTCGATCGCGTGGCCCAGGATCTCCAGGCCGCGGGCATTTTCACGGCTGAGATGGCGGCGAACAAATTCCGTAGTGCGTGGGGCAAGTGTCGGAGTTCCCGTCGGTGCATTTGGAACCGCAGAGCCCCAGGCCGAAGCCGAACCAAAACTTGAACCGAGAGTCGAATTAGGACCGGAAGTGAAACCCGAAACAGAACTCGAACCTGCACTCGAACCAGCACTCGAACCAAGGCTCGAATCGGGATCCGGATTCAAACCTGAACCCGGATTCGAACTCGAACTCGAATGTGAACTCGCGGTGAAACGGGTGGCGACACCGCCAAGCCTGCGAGCTCTACGCGACCAGAACATGATTTCAACCTCACGATGGAGGTATCGGCGGCAAGGTCAACTCGGTGAGTTCCCTCCCGAAATATCACTCAAACCCTCTATTTGCAGGACCACAAGCACAGCTTGACTCCAACAGGACGAAAACTTAGAGTCGAACCAGAGCGCATTGAAAATGCAGACGCCCGATTACTTTTGGAATTACCTACCCCTGCTCATGCAGATCATGGTCGCCGTGGGTTTCGGAGCCGCCATCGTTACCGTTTCCTGGTTCATCGGGCGACACCGTAATACTGCCGCCAAGCTGTCGGTCTATGAGTGCGGCATTGTCCCGGAAGGGGACGCGCGCGGCCGTTTCTCCGTCCGCTTCTACATGGTGGCCATGCTCTTCATCCTGTTTGACGTGGAAGTCGTCTTCATGCTGCCCTGGGCCGTCATTTACCGCCAGCTCCCCTCAATTGTCGGATCCCGCATGTTCGGTTTCTGGGAGATGCTCGTCTATCTCGGCTTTGTGGCGGTTGGTCTCTTCTACGTTCTGAAAAAAGGAATTCTGGATTGGTCCGCCGATAAGGGAGACCTCTGATGGACACGGTTACCGGGAAAGATGCGGTTCTTGAAGCGCACGCAGAGAACCACGCCATCGCTGCTCTGCTCGCCGTTAAACCTTCCTGCATCACCGACGCGCGTTTCGACCGCGGGGAATTGACGCTGTGGATCGAGCGCGACGACATCCGGCCCGTATGCCGTGCCTTGCAGAAGGCCGGCTATAACTTTTTGGTGGACGTGACGTGCGTGGATTGGTATCCCAGGGAACCGCGCTTTCAAGTCACCTACCACATTCTTTCCCACAGTTTGAAAGAGCGGCTCCGCCTCTGTGTCCTGGTCGATAGCCTCGATACGGAAGTGGCCAGCATTACGCCCGAATGGCCGTCAGCCAATTTCTACGAGCGCGAAGTCTGGGATCTGTTTGGCGTTCGCTTCGGCGCTCATCCCAATCTGCGCCGCATCATGCTGCCCGACCAGTGGGAAGGCCATCCCTTGCGTAAGGATTACCCGGTGGAGGGCTACCGCTGATGGATGCCGCAGATTTTGCCATTTCCCCTCTGATCGCACCCCGCCCCGAAGAAGGCAACAAGGACCGCACCATGGTCCTCAATATGGGCCCGCAGCATCCCTCTACCCACGGCGTGCTGCGGCTGGTCCTCGAGATCGACGGCGAAACCGTTCTCCGGTTGGTCCCCGACATCGGTTTTCTCCATACGGGGATCGAGAAGACGTGCGAGGCCAAGTTCTACCAGCAAGTCGTTCCCCTTACCGACCGCATCGATTACCTCAGCCCCATGGCCAACAATCTCTGCTACTGCCTCGCAGTGGAGAGGCTGCTGCAGCTGGAGATTCCTCCCCGCGCCCAATTCATGCGTATCCTGCTCGGCGAGATGACACGCATCCAGTCGCACCTGGTGTGGCTCGGCACCCACGCCATGGACATCGGCGCGCTGACTCTCTTCCTCTATACCTTCCGCGAGCGGGAAGAGTTTCTCAAGATTTTTGAAGACGTCAGCGGACAGCGCATGATGGGATCCTACTTCCGCATCGGCGGCCTAGCGCTCGAACCCCCGGTCGATTTCTACAAACGGACGCAGGCGCTGCTCAACATCATGCCGGAGAAAATCGATGAGTATGAAAACCTGCTCAACGGTAATCCCATCTGGAATCGCCGCCTGAAGGGCGTGGGCTATCTCAGTGCTGCCGACGCCGTTGCCCTGGGAGTCACCGGCCCCCCAGCACGGGCCAGCGGTGTCGATTGGGACCTTCGCCGCGATATGCCGTACTCGGGCTACGAAAAGTTCCAGTTCAAAGTGCCCGTCTCCGACGTGGGTGATGTGTGGACGCGATACACGCTACGCGTCCAGGAGATGCGCGAATCCGTCAAGATTTGCCAGCAGGCACTGGATGGAATGCCCGGCGGTCCCATCAAGGCCGATGCCCCCAAAGTGGTGCTCCCGGACCGCGAGAAGATGAAGACGGAGATGGAATCCCTCATCTATCACTTTAAGATTGTGACCGAGGGATTCGGCGTGCCGGCCGGACAGGTGTACCAGGGAATTGAATCCCCGCGCGGCGAGATGGGCTATTTCGTCGTCAGCGACGGCACAGCCAAGCCTTACCGCGTGCACATGCGCAACCCTACCTTCGCATCCCTGCAGGCGCTCGAAACCATGTGCGTGGGCCGTCTTCTGGCTGACGTGGTCGCTGTCATCGGCTCCATTGATATCGTTCTGGGAGAAATCGACCGATGAGCGATTCCGGCCCCGAAGTCCTCTTTGAAGTCCGGGTCCGATGGGAGATTTGGGAGTCTTTTGTTTCCCTGCTGCGTTCCTATGCTGCCCTTGCCGGTGCAGACTACACCGTGCAAAACTTTTCCGACTGGGCCATGGTAGAGCACAACGGACGGACCGTCCGCTTCTGCTTTGATCCTTTGACGGGAGAGGCGGTCTGGCGTAAGGTCCAATCCGAGTTCGAATCCTGGGGCAGTTTCCACATCAACGATGACGGTACTCTTCAATTCGACGACGGATCCCGGAACCTGGATATGTCCGTCATCGACTGGATTGAATGGCTGGGGCAGGAGGGTCCGTCAAATCTCTCATTCATGCACAACGCAACCAGCCCCGGACCTTAAAATCAAACCATGAGCCAAGCGATCAAGACGATCTTTAGTCCGGAACTCGCCGCGCGCTTCGACCGCCTGGTGACGATTTACCCCATGCGCCGGTCGGCGCTCATCCCCATGCTGCTGTACGCGCAGGACGAAATTGGTTGCCTCTCCGACGACGTCATTGGCGAAGTGGCTGCCAGGGTCGGGATCACCGAGCTCGATGTACGCAACGTCATCAGCTACTACTCGCTTATGCACACCACTCCGCATGGGAAGTATCATGTACAGGTATGCACCAACATCAGCTGCATGCTGCGTGGCGGCAACGAGTTGCTCGCGCATTGCAAGCAGCGCCTGGGCATCGGCAACAAGGAAACCACGCCGGATAAGCTTTTTTCGCTGGAAGAAGTCGAGTGCATCGGCGCTTGCAGTTGGGCTCCCGCCGTCCAGGTAAATTACGACTTCCATGAGAATTTGACCTTCGAATCGATGGACAAAGTTCTCGAAGACTATCGCGCCAAAAAGTAGCCGCCCGGAGAAAGCATGGCCACTCTCGTCTCCCATCCCGATGAAGTGAAGGTGATCTCCTATCGCTTCGGCAAGGGCGCCACGTCGATCGACAAATATCTCGAGATGGACGGATACTCTGCCGTGCGCAAGGCCATTGCCATGGGCCCGGAAGCCATCATCAGTGAGATGAAGGCTTCGAATCTGCGCGGGCGCGGGGGCGCCGGCTTTCCTACCGGCTTGAAGTGGTCCTTTGTCCCCAAGCAGTCGGCGAAGCCAAAATACGTGCTGGTGAACGGAGACGAGAGCGAGCCCGGCACCTGCAAGGATCGCCTGATCTTCGAGTACGATCCTCATTCTGTCATCGAAGGCGTGATGATCGCCGGTCTGGCCATCGGCTCCAGGATGGGCTTCGTCTACTTGCGCGGCGAGTATCGCTACCTGCTCACGATCATGGAGAAGGCCATTGACGACGCTTATGCACGCGGCTTTCTGGGCAAGAACATTTTTGGCAGCGGCATTGATTTCGACGTCGTCTCTCACACCGGCGCCGGCGCCTATGAAGTAGGCGAAGAATCGGCCCTGATGGAATCTCTCGAGGGCAAGCGCGGCATTCCCCGCATCCGGCCGCCCTTCCCCGCGGTCGTCGGCCTGTATGGCGGACCCACCATCATCAATAATGCGGAAACGCTGGCCACCGTGCCTCACATCTTCCGCATCGGCGCAGCGGAGTACGCAAAGATCGGCACCGAGCGTAACGGCGGCACGCGCCTCTTCTGCCTCAGCGGAGATCTGGAAAAGCCCGGCGTCTATGAACTGCCCATGGGCTACAACCTCAAAAAGATGATTTACGAAGTGGGTGGGGGCATTCCCAATGGCCGCGCGCTGAAAGCGGTCGTCCCCGGCGGCTCCTCGACTCCGGTGCTCCTGCCGAATGAAATCGACGTCGGCATGGACTTCGATCAGGTGGCGAAAACCGGCAGCATGCTCGGTTCCGGCGGAGTGGTGGTGCTGGATGACACCGTCTGCATGGTCGAATTTGCCCTGCGCACGATGAAGTTTTACCAGCATGAGAGCTGCGGCTGGTGTATTCCCTGCCGCGAAGGCACCGACTGGCTCGAGAAGACGCTGACCCGCTTCCATGCCGGCGGCGGCGTGGCCAAGGATATCGACAACATGCGCTACCTGGCGAAAAACATGTTGGGCCGCACTTTCTGTCCGTTGGGCGATGCCGCCGCGATGCCGACCATTGCTTTCATAGAAAAGTTTCGCCAGGAGTTCGAAGATCATCTGGATGGCAAACCTTGTCCGTATGCGCAGCAGCCGGAAGCGGCCCTCGCGGGCGTATGAGCTCCTCACCGATAAAGACAGGAATCCATGGCTGACGTAACCTTCACCATCGATGGCAGAAAAGTAACCGCACCCGCGGGTACGCTCTTGATCGAGGCTTGCCGGGAGGCAGGCATCGCGGTCCCGCAATTTTGCTATTATCCCGGCCTCTCTCTGCAGGCCGCCTGCCGCATGTGCCTGGTCCGTCTGGAAAAGGTGCCTAAACTCCAGACCGCATGCACCACGCCGGTCGCCGAAGGCATGGTCGTGGTCACGGACAACGAAGAGATCACCCAGGCTCGCAAAGCCACCATCGAATTGTTGCTCGGCAATCATCCACTGGATTGTCCGGTGTGCGATGCAGGCGGCGAATGCGAACTGCAGGACATGACCTTCAAATACGGGCCGCCTGAGTCGCTTTACACCGAGACGAAACAGCACCGCGAAGAACAGCAGTGGTCGCCGGTTGTCTTCTTCGACAGGCCGCGCTGCATCCTCTGCTACCGCTGCGTGCGCACCTGCGGCGAGGGCATGGATGTGTGGGCCTTGGGCGTACAGAATCGCGGCGTGACCAGCATCATTGCGCCCAACAAGGGCGATCACCTGGAATGCGAAGAGTGCGGCATGTGCATCGACGTGTGCCCGGTGGGAGCGCTCACCTCAGGCGCTTATCGTTATAAAACCCGCCCCTGGGAGATGAATCACGTTTCCACCGTTTGCACCCACTGCGCAGACGGATGCAAAACCACCCTTGGCGTTCGCAGTGTCGAGGACGGATCCCGGATCTTGCGTGGCGACAATCGCGACAAGAGCGGGATTAACGGGGATTTCCTGTGCATCAAGGGGCGCTACGCCTTCGACTTTGCCAATCATCCGGAACGCCTGACGAAACCGTTGTTGCGCCAGACAGATGGCAAATTCGCAGAGGTGAGCTGGGAGCAGGCACTGCAACACGCGGGCCGCAAGCTGCGCGAAATTCGTGAGAAGCGCGGCGGCGGGTCCATCGGTGTGATCGGCTCCAATCGCACAACCAACGAGGAAAACTACCTCCTGCAGAAAATCGCCCGCATGGTGCTGAACACGAACAATATCGATCATCACCGTACCGCCGACTATATTGCTTTCGCGCGCGCGCTCTCCGCGCAACCTCATCGCGCCGCGGGGCTGCGGGAAACCATGACCGCGCCCGCAATCCTGGTGCTGGGCAACGACCCAACGGAACAGCATCCTCTGTTGGCCTGGAATCTGCGCACCAACGTGCGTCATCACAACGCTCGCATTTACCTGGTGAATCATGCCGGCATCAAGCTGGAACGGCAGGCACACGCGGCCCTGACCATCCCTCAGGATGGGTATGCCGGCGCGGTTCGGTTCCTGGCCGGTCAAGATGCCGCCTTTCCGGGCACGGAATCGGCAGACGATACCAGGAAATTCCGCGACGTGCTACGCGCCGAGCCCAGCCTGCTAATCGTGTTCGGTTCAGAGTTCCGCGGTCGCGACATCGATGCGCTGGTCGGCTTCGGCCTGGGGTTGCCCGACGCCCGGTTCGCTTGCCTGGGAGACTACGTCAACTCCCGCGGCGCGGCCGACATGGGCCTGCTGCCGGGATTCCTGCCCGGTTACCTTCCTGTCGCTCAGGGCCAAGCCTTTGCCGAGGAATATGGCAGCCTGCCTCAGGCTCCGGGCATGGACCTGATGGAAATGTTCGATGCCGCCGAGCGCGGCGACTTGGCAGCCCTCTATGTGGTTGGCGCCAATCCAGTCTCCCGCTACGGGATTGACCCCTCCGCCCTCAAGAGCACTTTCCTCGTCGTCCAGGATATGTTCATGACAGAGACGGCGCAGCTGGCCGAAGTGATCCTGCCCACGGCCAATCTTTACGAGAAGGCAGGCACCGTAACCAATACCTACGGCGACCAGCAGTTGGTCAAGAAGGCAGGTGACCGGGCCGGCGTGCGCACCGACTTTGAGCTGATGGTCCGTCTGGCCGATGCCATGGGAGCGGACCCACGCAAGCTGGTTCCCTTTGGCCGGGGTGTTCGCGCCGACATGGGGCAGACTCGTGGAGCCCAGTCGGGCGAAGCCGACCGCCATGCCGTGTGGCTGGCCGCGCAAAACCTGGAACCGAAGCTCAGCCCGTTCGATCCCTTTGCCATCCTGGATGAAATTCAGCGCCTGGTGCCTGCTTATCAGGTCTCACGCTTTGAGCTGCTGGCGGGCAACGATGTCCATGTGCAATCGCCGCTGGTGCAAATCCAGGCCGCGCCGGAACGCCACGCCCTGATTCTGCCTGCTGAAGACACGCTCTTTTCTTCAGGCACCTTGGGGCGCTACAGCACCGTCCTGCATTCGGTCCTGGAATCGCACTCGAGAAAGCCAACGGAGACTGCGGCGGATTAAATCATGGAGCCCGTGCGAAGAGCACAGGCCAACCGGGCGGCTGTAAAAGCTGCACGAAACTTCGGCTTTGTATCAGGGCACGACCTTAGTCGTGCCGCAAGTGCTTACAATAGTTCTGGGCTTTAGCCCCTGAGGCCGGTACCGAGTGAGCTTCCTGATCTTTTTTCTTCTCAGTTGCCTTAAGATCGCCGTCGTTCTGGCCATCTTTCTTGGAGCCGTGGCCTACACCGTGTTGCTGGAGCGCAAAGTCGTAGGGCGCATCCAGAATCGCTGGGGTCCCAGCCGCGTTGGTCCCTTCGGCATGTGGCAACCGATGGCCGACGGCCTTAAGCTCTTCCTCAAAGAGGACCTGCTACCCACCAACGTCTACCGGCCGCTGTACATCCTGGCGCCCATTCTCGCTCTCGGCTGCGCCTTGATCTCCATCTCGGTAGTGCCCTTCGGCGCGCCGATCCACTGGCATGGCGTCGACATGTTCCAGATCTCGGGCGTCAACATCGGCCTGCTCGTGATCCTTGGAGTAACCTCGATCGGCGTTTACGGCATTGCGCTGGCCGGTTGGTCCTCCAACAACAAGTATTCTCTGCTCGGCTCTCTGCGCGCCAGCGCCCAACTCATCAGTTATGAGTTGGCCCTGGGGCTTTCCGTCGTAGGCGTGGTCCTGCGCGCCAGCTCGCTCAACCTGCGAACCATCGTCGAGAGCCAAGCCGCGCATGGCATCCTCTCCTGGAATGTCTTTGGCGGCTTCCAGATCGTGGGCTTCTTGATCTACATCATTGCCGCCTATGCCGAGACCAATCGTGCTCCTTTCGACTTGCCCGAGGCTGAGACTGAGCTCACCGCCGGCTATCACACCGAGTACAGCTCCATGAAATTTGCCATGTTCTTCATGGCCGAGTACGCCAACATGATTACCGTGAGCTGCGTGGCCACGCTGCTCTTTTTTGGCGGATGGACCAGCCCTTTCGGCTCCCTGGTTCCCTCGTTTGGCGGCGATTTCTTGCAGGCCATCCTCCCGGTGTTCTGGTTTGTATTGAAGGTCTTCTTTTTCCTGTTCTTGTATATTTGGGTCCGCGGCACCCTGCCCCGGTTGCGGTACGACCAGTTGATGGGCTTTGGGTGGAAATGGCTTATGCCGGTGGCCATTCTTAATATTCTCGCCACGAGTCTGTGGCTTTCACGCACGATCTGACCAAGCAAGCCACGACCCGCGGCCGTTGTATCAGCGCTTTTTAGAAGGGCCTTGTATCAGGTCACGGCTTCACGGGCTGCGGAAAAACGCGACGAAGCACCGAGCGAGGCGCCAGATGCTGTATCTCAGTATTAATTGCTGGCTACATTCTGTAGGTAGGTTGAGCCGCAGACCTCTTTTTCCGCAGCCTGTTCAGCCGGGCCACATGAGATGTAAACAGACTTGGTCTTTGGCCCCGCGTTCATTGTGCAAGGCTCGCCTTACCGGCCCGGGGAAACCAGAATGAAAGACAGCACCGCAACCTGTTCTACAATCACTTGCGGGCCCGATATAGCAACGGGAGAAATGCTCTAGCATGTATCTGGTTCTGTTCTTCTTATTCGGCGGGCTTTGCGTGGCGGGAGCGTTAAACCTGCTCTTCCAGCGCCATCCCATCAACAGCGCTCTCTCCCTGATTGTTGTGATGAGCTCGCTGGCCGTGCTTTACCTGCTGCTCGGCGCCGAGTTCCTGGCCGCGGCCCAGGTCATTGTCTACTCCGGCGCCATCATGGTGCTGTTCACCTTTGTCATCATGTTGCTCAACGCAGGGAAGGAAGAACACACCCAGGGAAGCCATGCGGCCTACATCGTAGGCATTCCGGGAGTCGCCGTGCTGGTCTGCCTGCTGGGCTTTATCTTCCTCTCCGCGCGTAGTCATCTCGCTCAGGCACGGCTGGGAGACTATGTCGTTTCCACCGCCGATCTGAGCAAGGTGCTGTTTCGCGATCTGCTGCTTCCCTTCGAGGTGACCTCCATCCTGATCCTGATCGCCATCCTCGGCGCAGTTGCCCTGGCCGGCAAGGAGCACTGAACATGATAGTCCCCATTGCGTATTACCTGGTGCTCAGCGCGATCCTGTTTTGCATCGGAGTGGCCGCCTTCTTGATCAAGCGCAACATCATCACCGTTTTCATGTCGATCGAGTTGATGTTGAACGCCGTCAACCTCAGCTTCGTGGCCTTCGCCTACCAGTGGCATCGGGTGCAGGGACAGATTTTCGTATTCTTCGTGATGGTCGTTGCCGCCGCCGAGGCCGCGGTCGGCCTGGCCATCATCATCGCCATCTTCCGCGCCAGGAGTACGCTCAACGTGGATCAAGTCAACCTGATGAAACTATGACCTCGACTCCGTCGCTCCATTTATGGTTGATTCCGCTGTTGCCTTTCCTGGGCTTCGTGCTGAACGGGCTGCTGGGCCGTCACCTGCCTAAGGCGCTGGTGACCACCATCGCCCTGCTCTTCACGGCGGCTCCGCTGGTCATGGTCACCGGCATCGCTCTTCGCTTTAGCAGCCTCACTCTGCCCTATGTCGAGCACCTGTCCATGCCGTGGATCGAGACATCGGCCCTGCGCGCGGACTTTTCCTTCCTGCTCGACCCGCTGACCCTGGTCATGCTGCTGGTGGTCACCGGTGTAGGCTTTGTGATCCATATCTACTCCATCGGCTACATGGAGGATGAAGACGGATACTGGCGTTTCTTCGCCTATCTCAATCTCTTCATGTTCTTCATGCTGGTGCTCGTGTTGGCGGAGAACTTCCTGCTCATGTTCGTCGGTTGGGAAGGCGTCGGTCTCGCTTCCTATCTGTTAATCGGCTTCTATTTCCTGCGCGAATCGGCCGCCGAGGCCGGCAAAAAGGCATTCATCCTCAACCGCATTGGCGATGTCGGTTTCCTGCTGGCCATGTTCCTGATGATTGCCCACTTTGGCTCGCTCAGCTACGGCAGCGTATTTGGCGCAATCGCCCAGCATTCCGAAATGCAGGGCGGCTTTGTGACGGCGATCGCTTTACTGCTGCTGCTCGGCGCTACCGGCAAGTCTGCGCAAATTCCGCTCTACGTGTGGTTGCCCGACGCCATGGAAGGCCCTACGCCGGTCTCCGCTTTGATCCACGCGGCCACCATGGTCACCGCCGGTGTCTACATGATCGTACGTTCGCACGTGCTGTTTGATCGCTCGCCCTTTGCGCTCGGCGTCGTCGCCATCATCGGTGCGGCAACAGCCATATTCGCCGCCACCATGGGCATGGTGCAGACAGATATCAAACGGGTGTTGGCGTATTCCACCATCTCGCAGTTGGGCTATATGTTTCTGGCCTGCGGAGCTGCCGCCTACTCAGCCGCAATCTTTCACCTGGTGACCCACGCCTTCTTCAAGGGCCTGCTCTTTCTCGCCGCGGGCGCCGTGATCCACGCCATGGGCGGTGAGCAGGACATGCGCGTCATGGGCGGCCTGCGCAAGAGCATCCCCATCACCTTTTGGACCATGAGCGCCGGCGTCTTCGCCATCTCCGGCCTACCGCCGTTCTCCGGTTTCTTCAGCAAGGATGCCATTCTTTACCAGTCATTTCTATCTCCGACGGCCGGACCCATTCTCTGGTTCGTGGGATTGCTCACTGTACTGCTCACGGCGTTTTATATGTTCCGACTGTGGTACCTGACATTCTTTGGCGACACCCGCTCCCACGATGCTCATCCCCACGAAAGCCCCTGGGTGATGCTGGCGCCGCTGGTCATTCTGGCTTTGCTTGCCGTGGGCGGCGGCTGGATAGGCATTCCAAAAGCGATGGGTGGCGGCGATCAATTCGCCCATTTCCTTGAGCCGGTGGTCGCGGGCGCAACCACTCCGGCCCCCGGCAACGACAACCAGGAACTGGCGTTCAGCGCGCTCTCCGTTGTCATGGCGCTGCTCGGCTGGTTTCTGGCCGACATGATGTACCGCCGCAAGCCGGGCATGGCGGATCGTCTGGCCGAACGCGTGGGCGGCGTCTACAGCCTGCTCTTTAACAAGTACTGGATCGACCAGATCTACCAGGGGGTCATTGTCGCCCCTCTGCTCTTCCTTAGCCGTTACCTGCTCTGGGGCGCCATTGATCGCGGAGTCATTACCGGCGGCGGTAGCCTGGCGGCGGGAAGCGTGCGCGGGCTCGGAGCTCTCGTCCAGCGCGTGCAGTCGGGCAATATCCGTTCGTATGCAGGATGGCTGGCGCTCGGCGCCGCCGCCCTCATCCTGCTCACCTATTTCGGCTTTTCCATGCACCTCTGAGAGAGAGAGAGCGACGAACTTGCTGAACGATTCCATTCTGACGCTGACGACCTTCGTGCCCACTGCCGGAGCTGTGGTCGTGGCATTGCTTCCCCGGCGGGGCCGCCTCATTCAATGGGTCGCGCTGCTCGTGAGCCTGATTACCTTTGGCCTGACACTGTATCTGCCTTTTCATTACGCGTACGGCCAACCAGGCTTTCGCTTTGAAGTGGACCGCCCCTGGATTGCCAGCCCCGCCATTCGTTATCACCTCGGTGTGGATGGTATTTCTCTTTGGCTGGTGGTGCTGACCGGCTTCCTGGCCCCCTTGGGAGTACTGGCTTCGTGGACGGCCATTGGTCACCGCACCAAGGAGTTCTATTTCCTCTTTCTGCTGCAGCAGACGGCCATGATCGGCGTTTTCGTCGCGTTAGACATGTTCCTCTACTACGCATTCTGGGAAATGACGTTGGTGCCGATGACGATCCTCATTGCCATGTTTGGCCGGGATCGCGGAATCGAAGCGGCCATCAAGTTTTTCGTCTACACCTTTCTGCCCTCGGCTTTGCTGCTGGTGGCCATCGTCTGGCTCTACGCGAAAACCGGCACCTTCGACTTCGTTCGCGTACAAACCGTCCTGGCGCAAGGCGGTCTCCCCGAGAAAGGCCTGTTCTGGGCCTCGTTGGCTTTCCTGGTTGCGTTTGCCGTCAAGGTGCCGATGTTCCCTCTCCACGGCTGGCTGGGGGACGCGCTGAGCGAGGCGCCTACCGCGATGGCTATGGTGATGGCCGGTAAACTCGGCATCTACTCGATTCTGCGTTTCCACCTCGGCCTCTTTCCTGCACAGGCTCACCAGGTCGCGCCCTGGATGATTGCCCTCGGAGTGATCGGCATCCTCTATGGTTCGCTGGTGGCCTTGGTGCAAAAGGATTTGAAACGCCTGGTCGCTTACTCGACCGTTGCCCATCTGAGCTTCTGCATCCTCGGCATCTACTGTTTTGCTGTCTCGGGTGTGGACGGCGCGCTCTATCAGACCATTAACGAAGGCGTCTCCGCGGGCGCGCTCTTCATATTGCTCGGCTTCATGTACGAACGCTACGGAACCTATGAAATCGCCTCCTATGGCGGACTGGCAAAGCGTATGCCTCGCCTGGCTACTTTGTTTGTCATCACCAACCTGTCGCTGGTTGGTTTGCCCTTGATGAACGGTTTTGTCGGCGAGTTCCTGATCCTGACTGGCAGCTTTCCTGGACATATTGCCTGGGTATCCGCGGCGACCGTGGGCGTGATCCTGAGCGCGTCATACATGCTGTGGATGGTGCAGCGTGTCTTCTACGGAACTCCATCAGGCATGGTCACAGATTTAACCGTGGCGGACGTGGGCTTCCGCGAGCAATTTGCCGTCTGGCCCATGGCGATCGTGATGCTGGTGATGGGCGTCGCCTCCCCGCTCTGGATGCGCGCCATCGACGGCGCTGTCGTGAAGCTGCAATCGCCCGCGCTGGTCGTTGGCGTCCCGGTGAGCCAGTGATGCCAGTGCCGCAGCTTTACCGCATTTTGCCCGAAGTACTCCTCACGCTCACCGGCGTTCTGGTGATGTTGATCGAGCCGGTTCTCCCCCGCGACATAAACCGTAAGTCGATCGGTTTCCTCGCCCTGACGGGCACGGTCGCGGCGATGGTGGCGAGCCTCTGGCAATTGAACCTCCCCCCGGGAACAGCCTTTTACGGTACTGTGCGCACCGACGTTTTCAGCGCCTTCTTTCACGTCGTGATTCTCGGCGTCCTCGTGGTCGCCATCCTGATTGCGCTCGATGTGTTCGACGGCAGCAAAGACCGGCCGGTGGAGTATTTTGCCCTGCTGCTCTTTGGCGCAACCGGCATGTGCCTGATGACCAGCGCGGTGGAATTGCTGCTGGTCTTCATCAGCCTGGAAATCTCTTCCATCTCCACCTATATCCTGGCCGCTTTTCGCAGACGCAGCGGCAAAAGTCCCGAAGCAGGCCTGAAATACTTTCTGCTCGGTTCGTTCGCCACGGCATTCTTCCTATACGGCATCGCGTTGACCTTTGGCGCGACAGGCACCACCAACATCTCCGAGATCGGCTCCGCGCTTACCCAAACCTCCACGCCTGGATTCGCATGGCTGGCCATTGCGGCGATTCTCATTGGCATTGGGTTTAAAGTTTCCGCCGCGCCCTTTCAGGTCTGGACACCCGATGTCTACGAAGGCGCACCTTCGCCGGTGGTGGCTTTGCTCTCCACAGCGCCCAAGGTTGCTGCCTTCGCTGTCCTTTTGCGCATGAGCTATGCGGCTTATCCGCAATTGCAGGCCCATTGGCTGGGGGTTGTCTGGATCATGGCGGTCCTCTCCATGACGGTGGGCAACCTGGGTGCCTTGCGTCAGCACAACGTCAAGCGCATGCTGGCCTATTCCTCCATTGCCCACGCCGGTTACACCTTGGTTGCGTTTACCGCTCTATCCCAGGAAGGAATTGCCGCCGCCATGTTCTACACCGCGGCCTACGCGGCCATGAATGTCGGCGTGTTTGCTGTCTTCAGCCAGGCCGGCGGCTACGAAGACCGGCTCCTCTCTGTCGCCGACTACCGCGGATTGGCCTATCGTTCCCCTCTGTTGGGTGGCGTGCTGGCCTTCCTGTTGCTTTCCCTCATCGGCATTCCCTTTACCGGCGGCTTCTTCGGCAAGTTTTATGTGTTCACTGCGGCGTTGCATTCGGGCGAAGTCTGGCTGGCAGTCATAGGGCTGGTCAATAGCGGCGTTGCCGCGTACTACTATCTGCGCCTGCTCACTTCGGTGTATGGCAAGCCGGCGGATGAATCGCCCGTGCAGTTGGTGCCGAGACCAAAGACCTCGCTCGCATTGGCGCTTCTCATCACCGTCCTGGCCACGCTTTTCCTCGGCATCTTCCCGGGTCAGGCCCTTTCCGTGGCGCAAGCAGGAGCGGCCACCTTTGCTTCGGTAAGTGCCGCTTCGTCCCAGGCAAATTCAGCTTCGCTCGGCACGCCTGAACGTTAGACTGAAGCAGGCGCGAACTGCAGACCCCTCGGCAGGAATAAACGGCCAGCATCAGAATTGTCATCCCGACCGAAGCGAACCCGGATTTTCAGTTACGCTGAACTGGACACGTCCACGTGTGCGCCTTTCCGTTAAAGAAAGGCG
>JBARKD010000060.1:0-10383 GCA_049800615.1 Acidobacteriaceae bacterium
AGGCAGCAGAATGACGTATGTTATTTCCGACGCACTCCACTAGTGTTGCGCGCCCTTCTGCTGCATCCCTGGATACCAGGAACGCACAGCGAGAATACGACTGTGGACATCGGGTGCGCTGTAATAACCTACCGTGCAGTTGAGCCGGAAGAAATAAGCATCCCCCGCTTTCGCAGGGTGTTTGCCTTCGATTCCATCCATACCCCCGCCCGCCACCATCTCTCCGTGTCCGCTCAGGACCAGGTAAATCTCTTCCTCGCGCTCATGATGGTGCGGAAAATTCGTGCCCTCGGGAGCAATCTCCATGAGAAACAGGCTTGTCAGCACATGACCGCTAGCCAAACGGTCGCGCTTGCTCTCGCTGTCCCCCATCAACAGCCGGTACATCGCAGAAAGAGGATGCCCCTTCACCGGCTGCGTAGGCACATCCTCGATATTTGCGTGCAGAGGATGGGAAGGCGGCATCGCCTTTTCAAATCCCTGCGTACGAAAGCCCATGATGATCACGGTGAGCGCCGCGCCGGACGGATTACTCAATGTATGCGAGACCGTGGAAGGAAGGTAAAGATAATCTTCCTTCTTCAGCGAGACCAGCTCACTCCCATACTTCACCGAAGCTTGGCCATCGAGGACAACGTACACCTGATCTTCTGCCGGGTATTGCACCGCCTCGCAAACACCACCCGGATCGAGCACCGCCTCTCCGAAACGCGCTATGCCGGCCAACGCGGAGGCCTGCTCGTCTCCCTGGCCGAACAAGGGCTTGTAATGACAGGTTTGCGTGGTGAGATCGGACTTCTTCTCCATCGCGGCCCCACTATCGCGATAGAGGAAGGTTGGATCAACCGTGCGCTCTTCCCCATGCAAGCCCGGAGCGAGGATTGGGTGAGCGAGGAAGTAACTAAACAAAGCGAAGAAGATAGCGAGGGGCGATCTGGTCAAATGCATAGAGTTTGAGCCCACGCAGAGGATCGAACTGCCGGGCGTTGGCAGTGTACAGGAAGCAATCGCCGGAGCGGAGTCTGGAACTGTGGCCTTGCTCCTCCGTGAAACCAGTTCTAGTCTGACAGCACACGGTTCGAGGACGAAAATGACCAGGCTTTTGCGGAGAAAACTTTTGGCCATGGGATTTTGTCTGGGTGCAATGATGCTTCCCTCCGGCGCAGGCGCTTCCCCTTCAGAGACCCTGCAATGCCCCGGCTTAAGCCAGCCGGTCGAGATCATCAAGGATCGTTGGGGTATCTCCCATATCTACGCGCAAAACGAAAAAGACCTGTTTTTCGCGCAGGGCTATAACGTGGCCCGCGACCGGTTGTTTCAACTGGAGATGTGGCGGAGGCAGGCCACAGGCACCGTGGCCGAGATCCTGGGCGCGAAAGAGGTCCAGCGCGACATCGGCAATCGCCTCTTCATGTTTCGCGGCGGACTGGAAGAGGAGATGAACTGGTATCACCCTCACGGCCCGCAGATCATCCAGTCTTTCGCCGCCGGCATCAACGCCTATATCGACGAAACACAAAGGAATCCCGCGCTGCTCACCCAGGAATTCAAGCTGCTCGGCATCAAGCCCGGCAAGTGGACACCGGCGATAGTAATTTCCCGCTTCAATGGCCTGCTGGGGAATGTAGATCAGGAGCTCACGCTCGCGTCAGCCATCAACGCGGTCGGCGTCGAAAAGGTCAAGGACGTCATGTATTTTCAGCCGTCCGACCCAAATTTGGAGATGGATCCGTCCATCGACCGGTCGCTGCTCGGCAAAGAAATCCTTGGCGTCTATCATGCATTCCGCACCCCGCTGCGCTTTACCCCCGATGAGTTGTTGCCCGAATATCGCAGCGCGGCCTCGGTGGCGCAGCTGGATCTCGACGTTCCTCCCTTTGACGACATACGGCAAGGCATCGGCAGCAACAACTGGGTGGTGAGTGGGCGGCTCACGGCCAGCGGGTATCCGATGATGATGAACGACCCGCATCGCGATCTGAGCGCGCCCTCGCTACGCTACTGGGTCCATCTCGTCGCGCCCGGTTGGGACGTGATCGGAGGCGGGGAACCGGCGCTCCCTGGAGTGTCGATCGGCCACAACCAGGAGGGTGCTTGGGGACTGACCATCTTCGGCACCGATAGCGAAGACCTCTACGTCTACGACACCAACCCGGCAAACCCTTCGGAATATAAATATGCCGGCGCGTGGGAGGCGATGAAAGTGATCCGGGAGTCGATCCCCGTGAAAGGAGAAGCGCCCCGTCCCGTGGAGCTGAAGTACACGCGCCACGGCCCGGTGGTGTTCGAAGACAAAGTCCATCACAAGGCGTATGCGGTGCGCGCGGCGTGGCGGGAGATCGGTGGCGCGCCCTACCTGGCGAGCCTGCGCATAGACCAGGCGCGTAGTTGGCAGGAGTTTGTCGAGGCTTGCAGTTATAGCAGAATTCCGGCGGAGAACATGGTCTGGGCGGATCGCGACGGCAACATCGGCTACCAGGCCGTGGGCATCGCCCCCAGGCGGCCCAACTGGAGCGGCCTGGTGCCGGTCCCGGGAGATGGCCGCTACGAATGGGACGGCTTTCTGCCTATTAAGGAGTTGCCCCATGTGCTCAACCCCGAAAAGGGTTTCTACAACACGTCCAACGACTACCAGATTCCGCCCGGCTGGCCCCATCACGATGCTACGCATTACGTTTGGGCCGACCCCTACCGGGGGCAAAGTGTAGCCGAGTTTCTCGGGTCAGGGCGCAAGTTTGCCGTCGCCGATATGGTCCAGTTGCAAAACAACGATCTCTCCATTCCCGCGCGCAGCCTGGTTCCGCTTTTGCGCGGAATCGAAATACCGGACGCGCTGACCCATCAGGCCGCTTCCCGCCTGCTTCATTGGAACTTCGTCCTGGACAAGGATTCGATCGAAGCCGGGATCTACGAGATGTGGCAGCGCCGGCTCGCGGCTAATGTCAGAGCGGTCGTGCTCCCTAAAGCTGCGCAGGAGATTTTCCCTACCACGGTGCCCCCAATGGTGAGCATCGTGAGCTGGATGTATGCCCCCGACGTACGTTTCGGAGCGGACCCGCTCGAAGGCAGGAACGCACTTATGGCCAAAAGCCTGGAGGAGGCGGTGGCCGAGTTATCCCAACGCTTTGGTGCGGACATGGAGAAATGGAAGTTGGGCGCGTATCACTACGCCCGCATCTACAGTCCCATGACCGATGCTGTGCGGCTGGATTTGAAGGACAAGTTCGATGTTGGCCATTCTCCCCGCGGCGGCGATGCTTTTACCGTGACCGCAACCGCCGGCCCCGGCGACAATCAGATTACCGGCGGGTCGTTCAAGATCGTGGTGGACACGCAGGACTGGGACCACTCCGTCGGCCTGAATAGCCCGGGGCAGTCCGGGGACATCGATAGTCCTCACTATCGAGACCTGTATCCGCTGTGGGCCCAGGGAGAGTACTTCCCGATTTTCTACACCCGGTCGAAAGTGGAGTCCGTCGCCGGGAAGACCCTGGTTTTGGCTCCCCATGCGGACAAGTGACCATCAGGCACAGAAAAAGATTGATTGTAATGATGACAATTGCAGAAGTGAGCACCGCCGCCCTGTTTCTCCGCTTTTCCCGCAACAAGCTTTTCGAGCAGTATTGGCCGCGGTTGCGGGAGTGCGTCGAGTCGCTGCCCGACGATCGGCTGTGGTGGCGTCCCAACGATGCCAGCAACAGCATTGGCAATTTGGTTCTTCATTTGGAGGGCAATGTGCGGCAGTGGCTGGTCGCGCCATTCCAGCGCCTGGAGGATAACCGCGACCGTCCCGCGGAGTTCAACCAGCGAGCGGTGATTTCCGGCGCCAACTTGGTGTCGCAGTTAGGCACGACGATGAACCAGGCAGCGGAGGCGCTTTCCCGGCTCAGCGAGGCTGATTTGCAGGCGCGGATGGAGATCCAGGGATACCAGGTCAGCGGCCTGGATGCCGTATACCAGGTGGTGGAGCATTTCGGTCTTCACTATGGGCAAATCGTCTATATCACCAAGATGATGCAGGGCCAGGACCTGGGGTTCTATCGCCACTTGAGTGAAACGGGACGAATGCCGGCGAACCGGAACAAATTGGATCCCCACGAAGCTTGAGCCGCTCCTTGTGCTGACAAGTTCTAGTACTCCCGGGCTTTCACGATTTTTAGCGCCGCAAAGAATAACCCTACGGCTACCACAAGCGAGAAGCCAATCGCGTTCCACGGCATCGTGTGCGCGAGGAGCGGCGAATCTTTTCCCATGCCTCGAAAGATATCCGCGAAAGCCGGAAGACCGGTATGAGCGCAAAGCCACCAATAGACCGAGCAGGCAATCATTGTGCCCCACACGCGCCATTGGTCGTCCAGGAAAGTTCCCAGCAGGACAGACAGGAAATAGATTGCAGAAGTACATGCGACGACCGTAACCATGTATTTGAACAGGTCAGCCGGCGTCTCCATGCCTCGCAGAGTCGGAGACAAAAACCAGAATACACAGCAGAACGCCGCCAACAGGCCCGCTCCCTCCAACCACCCGATGGCCGCCCTGACGCCGAGCAAACGAAATCGGCTCACAGGCAGTGAAAGAGTAAACAGCGTGGAGCCGTGGATTCCTTTCGACACCGCGAGCGTCGGTTGCGTAACGATCCCCGCCCCCGCCAGCATGGTACAAATCATCACCATCAAAACAGGGAATGAGAATTGAACGACTGCGCGAATGGCTTCCGGCGTAGTTCCCCGCGAGTACTGCAAAACTAAAATGAATCCCATCAAAACAATGGTGAAGAACAGTCTGAATCGCGTTTCCAGCCACCCTTTGTACCACAGCATGTTAGTTGCTCCTGACATGTTCCATAAAAATCTCTTTTAACGTCACCGGGAAGCGTTCGACTTCACTACCCGGCAGGGATTGCGCCTGGTCGATGATTGCGTCAGCGTTGTGGCTGGCCAGGATGGAGACAACGCGCCCCTCCTGATGCACCGATTCGACGCCCTCCACCCAACGCTCAGGTAGTTGCACGGTACCGGCAAAGACCAACCGTAGCCGCTGATACTGGCTCTTCATATCGTCGAGAGACCCGGCAACGATCGTCTTGCCCTGATCGACAATTCCGATATGGTCGGCGATGAGCTCGACCTCGGCCAGTTGATGAGAGGAAAAGAAAATGGTCGTTCCCGATGACGCGGCCATCGTTACCAGCTCACGCAGCACGTCCTCGGTTGCCGCGGGATCGAGGCCGTCGGTCGGCTCATCCAGGATGAGCAACTCGGCTCCGCGCGAGATCGCCAGCAGGAGCATCAACTTGGACCGCATGCCTTTGGAAAGATCGGGAATTTTGCGCTGCAGGGGAAGCTCGAACATTCGTAGGCAACGCTGCTCCAGATCGTTGCGCCATTTCGGAAAAAATGGCCGCGTGAAGCTGATGAGCTGCTGCACGGTCATGTAGGGGTACAACTCTTTGTCCTCGGTAACGAAACCGATCCGCCGCCGGATCTCGACCGAGCCGTCGGCATCTTCGACGGGCACTCCAAACACACGGGCGGTGCCGCTATCGGACCGCAACAAACCCATCAGCGTCTTGATCGTCGTAGTTTTGCCGGCGCCGTTTCGACCCAGAAATCCGAAGATACTTCCCACCGGCACGCGAAGATCTAAGCCACGTAGCGCCGGCCGGTTCGCGAAAGACTTACAGAGTTGGTTCGTCTCGATGATGTAGTCGGTCATGCTTTCCTTTCCCCTGTTGCGCCGGCTCGACGTTGCTCACGAGCCTGGGCCAGTTCGTTTTCAAACACCCTGCGAAGCTCTTCCTCGGTCAAACCCAATGACATAAGCCGCCCGACAGAGGATTGAATTATGCCTTGTGCCTTGTGAATCAGGCGGCTTCGTTCCGCCGCGGATTCCTTGATGAACGCTCCGGATCCGTGCCTTACTTCTACAACCCCTTCATGCTCTAACTCGCGATATGCGCGAACTACCGTATTGGGGTTCATGACCAGATCCTCTGCCAGCTTGCGGATCGTCGGCAGTTGGTCTCCCTCGCGAAGCGCACCCGTTTCCACTGCGTGCTTTACCTGCTCCATGAGTTGGAGGTAGAGCGGAATGCCGGAAGATTGATTGAGTCGAAAGATCAGCAATGTGTACTAGTCTAGTGATACACTAGACACATAGCCGGTGCTTCGTCAAGCGCTTTCCTAACCGAGGGTGATTAGCTGAAAGCCACTGCGACGAGTACTTGACGCAAGGATTGATTATGCTCCGCGACCCGGATCCACGACATTGGAAGTTGCTGGTTTTTTACTACAACCCCACCAACCCCAAGCTGTTGGTGCCAAAGAGAACAGGGCTCCCATTTACTTTGAATTTCGCGAGACCGGCTGCGTGGTTTTTGGGTGCCGGTATTATCGCGATGCTAATCGTGGCCGCGGTTGCCAACAATTAGAGCACTGAGGCGGCTCTCGCCCACGCTATCAACAGGAGGTCCTGGATTCTCCCTTGAGTGGCTGCGTTTCTCCCTAGCCTGATGTTCCTGCTCTACCCCTCTCCAACGCCGTCGTAGAATGAACCGCGAGAGGACGCAGATGGATTTGGCGCTGGAGGATGATCCTGGACTGCTGGGAGAATGGTTTGCCGTCGCCTGGTCAAGAGAATTGACCACCGGACAACTTATCGCGCGCAGGCTGCTCGGCCTCGACCTTGTGCTCTGGCGCTCAGCCGAGGGTGTCCATTGCTGGCGCGACCTGTGCGTCCACCGCGGCGCTAAGCTTTCACTGGGAAAGCTGTGCCGCGAACGGCTTGTCTGTCCCTATCACGCCTGGGAATACAACGCGAGCGGTCAGTGCGTCCATATCCCGTCTCACCCCAATCAACGGCCGCCACTCAAAGCCCGGGCTCAAACCTACCAGGCGCGTGAGCGCTACGGCATGGTGTGGGTTTGCCTCGGAGAGCCGCTCGGCGAAATACCGCGGTTTCCCTATGGCGACGACTCCGCCTTTCGACTGATTCCCTCAGGGCCGTATCCGTTCCATGCCAAGGGGCCGCGAGTGGTCGAGAATTTCCTCGACGTCGCCCATTTCGGGTTCATTCACGCCGGTTTGCTGGGTGACGCGCAGCACGCGGAGATCGAAGACTACGAAGTAGCGATGAGCCCGCATGGGCCCGAGGCACGCGAAATCCGCATCTGGCAACCCGACCCGGATGGCAGAGGCAAAGGCGCAACCGTCACCTATCATTACTGGGTTGGCGCCCCGCTTACCGTTGGCCTGGAAAAGGTATATGAGGACCAGCATTTCGCCATTCTCATGCAGGTTGCACCGGTCGACGCCAATACCTGTGAAGCGCGGCTCGTAATGGCCATCGACTACGCCCACGATGTGCCTGACGAGACGTTCGTCCACTTTCAGGACCAGGTAACCGCACAGGATAAAACCGTGGTCGAATCGCAGCGGCCGGAACTACTGCCGCTCGACCTGCAATCGGAGCTGCACCTGCGCTCCGACCGTATGGCGATTGCCTATCGCAAGTGGCTGCGGGAAATTGACTTCTCCTATGGAACAGCCTGAGTGGTTCACGTCCGGAGACGTCGATGGCTTCTTCGGCCTGTTCTTCAACGGCTTTCCTGATCTGTTGCTCATCGTAGGCCTCGCGCCGGTTTGCGGCTTTCCATTGAGCTTCGTCGCCGGCCGCATTCTCCCCGGAGTCGCCGTCTCCGTCTTTGCAGGAAACCTGTTCTATGCATGGCAGGCTCGGCAGCTGGCAAAGCGGGAGCGCCGCGGCGATGTCACGGCCATTCCCTTCGGGATCAACACCCCCACCATCTTCGCCTATGTCTTTCTGATTATGGGCCCCGTCTACCTCCGCACACACGATGCAAACATGGCTTGGCATGCCGGCGTTTTTGCCAGCCTGATCAGCGGTCTGGTCCAAACCGGGGGAGCCTTCTGCACCAATTGGCTTCGCCGCCACACGCCGCGGGCTGCGCTGCTCTCACCTCTAGCCGGACTAGCTCTCGCCTATCTCTGTCTCGGCTTTATATTCGGCGTTTTCGAACAGCCGGCAATCGCCCTGCTGCCCATGCTGCTCTTGTTTAGCTTGTATGGCTCGCGGCTCAAGCTTCCCTACCGTTTGCCGCCTGCTTTGCTGGCCATTGGCGTCGGGGCGATCCTGGTCGCCGTGCTGCGCAGGCTGCACATCTACACCGTCCCCATGCCCGCTGTGCCGGATCTCACGTTCTACCTTCCGCACGCGGTGAACGTATTCGCCGTATTCCAACGACAACACTGGGCTTACCTGGCAATTATTCTGCCCTTGGCGGCCCTGGACACCCTGGCTTCCCTGATGATTCTGGAAAGCGTCAAGCTAGCCGGCGATGACTACGCGACCCGTCCCTCTCTGCTGATGAACGGCCTCGGCACGTTGGCCGCGGCTTGCCTCGGCAGCCCCTTCCCCACGACGCTTTACCTGGGCCATGCGGCGCACAAGGCAAACGGCGCACGCTCCGGCTATTCCGTGCTGAATGGCTTGGTGACGCTGGGCTTATGCACGACCGGAATCCTTCCCATCGTCCTGCGATTTGTACCCTTGGAGGTGGCCGCTCCGGTGATCGTCTGGTTTGGCCTGATCACCGTGGGCCAGGCCGTGACCGAGGTGAACGCGAACCAGGCGATTGCCGTCGTCGCTGGATTGATCCCTGCGCTCGCTCAATGGGCCACCGCCTTAGCCGACACAGTGGCCCGGAAAGCAGGCAGCAGCCTGATCCAGATCGCACCGCGCATGGGCAGCGATCTGGCTATGGGGGGACTCATTGCCCTGGGCCAGGGATCGCTGCTGACGTCCATGCTCTGGTCAGCGGCCCTGGCGTTGATCATCCAGCGCCGTTTCCGCCCGGCTGCGGCATGGCTCGCGGCAGCAGCGGCCCTCTCGTCGGTCGGCATCATTCACGCCTATCGTCTTTCGGGCAACGGCGTGGAAAGCCTGATAGGGTGGTGGGTCGCGCCGCAATTCACCCTTGCGTACGCGGGCGGGGCGCTGTTCCTGCTGGGATGCGCTTGGTATGCGCGGCAAAGAGGCCTGGAATTTGCCCAGGTTCTGGCTGCTAGCGAAGAAAGATAAGGAGAAATCATGGAACGCCGCAGTTTGCTGAAGACCCTTTCCGCCGCCGCCGTTGCGGGTGCGGTCACCCATCTGGGAGGCGGCCGCAAGCTCTCCGCGGAAGCAGCCTCTGGAGTCGTCAGCACCATGGGAAATGGCGGCCCACTGGCGCAGGCCAAAGATGCGGCCCGCAAGGGCATGCCTCCGCTAAAGATCAGGGACGTCAAAGTCATCGCCACCGCCCCTTCCGGCTCCAACTGGACCATCGTCAAGGTAGAGACCAGCGAACCTGGGCTTTATGGTCTGGGCGCGGCGACGCACCAGGAAATCCCGCAGGCTGCCCAGGCTTACGTCGAGAAGCGGCTCAAGCCCTTCGTAATTGGCAAGAACTGCGACGACATCGAGGACATCTGGCAGTCCGCCTACCTCCAGGAATATTTCCGTTCGGGACCGGAAGGCAACGACGCCTTGAGCGGAATCGACGGCGCGCTGTGGGACATCCTGGGCAAGCGCCTCGGTGTGCCCGTCTATCAGTTGCTGGGCGGAAAGGTGCGCGCCGCAATCCCGCTCTACGGTCACGCCGCCGCGGTGGAGCAAAGCGCCCTGAACGACCAGGTGCAGGCCTACATCGAGCGCGGCTACGAGGTGGTGCGGATTCAGCTGGCGGTTCCCGGATTTGCCGGCTACGGAGTAGGCGGTGCCAAGACCTCCGCCGCCGTACAGGCAAAACGGCCGGATGGAGTCACGCCCTCCCCGGCGTTCGATCCCGGCCGCTATGTGACGACCACGATTAACATGTTCGAGGCCGTGCGGACGAGATTCGGATTCGATGTCGGCCTGGTCCACGACATACACGAGCGGCCCGCTCCCAACCAGTCCATCCAGTTGTGCCGCGCCGTGGAGCAGTACCGTCCGTTCTACATGGAGGATCCGGTCTCGCCCGAGGACGTTGGCTGGTTTCAGATCTTTCGTCAGGAAACTTCAGCCCCATTGGCAATGGGCGAGTTGTTCACCAACCGCAATGAGTGGCTTAACCTGGTCGCCAACCGCTGGATCGACTTCATTCGCATCCATCAATCCGCGGTGGGCGGGCTGAATATGTGCCGCAAGGTGGCGCATTGCTGCGAGTTTTTCGATGTGCGCACCGCGTGGCACGGGCCCAACAACGTCGATCCGGTCGGGCATTGTTACAATCTCCACCTGAACCTCGCCACCCCGAACTTCGGCATCCAGGAGGAGACGTTCTTCGATGAAAAGACGCGCGAGGTTTTCCCTGGCACACCCGAACTCCGCAAAGGATACATG
>JBARKD010000061.1:0-3269 GCA_049800615.1 Acidobacteriaceae bacterium
ATAAGCTCAGCGTCAATTTCGACCAGCTCATTCTCCCCGGCGGCCGCAGCATCGAGCTGCACGCAACCGTGGTTCCCGGCTCCGGACAGGTCATCCAGCTTGCCACCGCCGGCGAACACCAGAAGAAAAATGCCGTGAAAGACGCGGCCGCCCGGAAGATGGAACAGGCGCGGGCGCAGTGGCACGACGCCATGAAGCAGATCGAGTCGCCGGGCCGCATGCATGTCTTCGTGCGCTACGCCGTAGCCCAGCTCCCCGTGCACCCGCAGTACCTCGATGCCGGAACCGTCTATTCCGCCGAGCTCTCCCGGCCGCTCGACTTCGGCAGCGAATCCGTCTCCGCCGCAAGCCTCTCCTCCATCGGCACCCAGCCCCCGCCCGGAAGCCTCGTCCACGCCATGCTGCTGACGCCTCTCGACTCGAAGCATACGCAGAAAGGCAGCGACGTCGATGCCGCGCTCTCCCAGCCGCTGTTCGATAAGGGGCGCCTCATCCTGCCCGCCGGCACCCGGCTCCGCGGCTCCGTCCTTGAGGTGCGCCCCGCCCGCAGCCTCCACCGCAACGGACAGCTCCGCATCGCCTTTCGCCAGGTCATTCTTCCCGACGGAGCCGTGCAGACCGTCGACACGAGCCTCCAGGGCATCGAATCCGCCGCCGCCGGTCACGTGCAGCTCGACACGGAAGGCGGGGCCAAATCCACTCCCTCGAAGACGCGCTATCTCTCCACCGGCGCATCCGTCGGTCTGGCGCTGATCGGCAGCGGCGGCAAGAGGGACGTGAGCACCGCCGGCCCAGTAACCGGAGGCGCAACCGGATACAAGCTCATCGGGATCATCGTCGGGGCCGTCTTCCAGAACCACACCTACGCCATCCTCATGAGCGCCTACGGAGGCGGCAGCTCCATCTACAGGAACTTCCTGGCGCGCGGCCGCGAGATCGTCTTCCCAAAAAACACCGCCATGGACATCGGCTTCGGCAACCGCACCACGCTGCCCATGCCCGCCGCCGATCGCGGACCCGCACGATGAAAGCCCAATAGAAATGTCAGTGTTACAGAAGGGAAGCCGTTTGCAGGGAAGAACTGTGCGTGTGTCGGGAAAGTGAGATGCAAGGCATCAGCTTTTGCCCGCTGCCGGAAAGTTCTGCAGTTCAGGAAACTTGAATTCCTGCCATCCAGGCACATCTGCAACCTTGAAAAACTCATGGCCTTGATCGGCAATCGCCGGCCCGCAGACGGCCCCAGCAGGCACATCCGAGGCAGATTGCTGGTCCGCTCCGAATGGAAAGGTTGCGTCGATGCCCATCGAGGATCCCAAACGCTGGTTAAGAGGGATTGATCCATCAATTGTTGGATCGAGCGTTCCTCCCGGCAAATCGTCAACAATAATTACATCGCGTGCGGGTTGGGTACGGAATGTGATCGCCCATTGAACCTGATCTGGATTGCGAACATCAATGTCCGGATCCACCACCACAACTGTCTTCGGCCGCTGGCTGCTCGCCATCGTCGTGAGAATCGCATGGCGCGCCTCTCCCGCATACCGTTGCTTCATTGCCATGACAACATAAAACGCCACTCCGCCAGACGCCGGAATTGCAAGATTGGTCAAAGTAGGATGTTGCGCCTTGAGCATCGCGAAGTACGAGGCTTCATAAGGCAACTGCTTCAGGATGTGATTTTCAGTAGTTGGCACGCCTGTCAACAACGCCTGGAAATAGGCATTATTGCGATGCGTGATCGCCTTCACTCGTGCAATCGGCTTCTTCGATCCCGGCGAGTAATATCCTGTGAACTCACCCAGCGCCCCTTCAAAGGCCTCATGAGTAAAATCGACCTCCAGCTCAATGGCAAACTCGGCGCGTGCAGGAACATCGACATCGATTGTCTTGCAGTGGACCAGTTCCATGGCCGCGCCGCGCATCCCACCCACTACCTCAAAATCATTCGTTCCGTCCGGCACCTGAATCGGGCACGTATAAGCCATCACCGGGTCCACACCAATCACCATGGCTGCGTGAAAAGTCTTTTGCCCCATTTTTCGAGCCTTGGCCATGTTCCGTGCAAAGCGATGATTCGGTAGAGCAAGAAACGAAAAAGTGTTCTTGTCTACCAATTCGAATCGGTAATGTCCTATATCCGGAACGCCCGTCTCCGGATCTTTGCTCACGATGATCCCGCAGGTAATGTAGGGCCCTCCATCATCAGGACTGTATTTTGCAATCGGCAGCTTTGACGTATCGATCGCGTCGCCCGTAAGAACGTTCTCATGCACAGGACCATCCGCCACCATCACCGGCGGAATCCGTGACGCCATTCCCTTAAGCACCCGGTCGAATGCGTCCTTCTCCGTCGTTTGTAAGGCGATCAAGCATTTGGCGCGCGTGTTATAAACGCCACCCACGAGGGGAAACGTCGTCCCATTGTTCTTGAACACTATCGCCGGTCCTGATACGGATGCGCTCTTTTTCATCGCCTTCGCCACATCGAGCTCTGGCGAAACAAAACGATCAAGTTCAAGCAGTTCGCCTGCTTTTTGTAGCGCATCAAGAAAGTCGCGAAAGTCTTGAAATGGCATATCAATACCTCATTCACACCCGGCGATGCCAGGACGAGTATTTAAGTTCCTTTGGCAATGCAAACAATATATAGAAGTTCCGTTGCTGCAACTTTGCAGGCACACACTTGCGGGTTGATAACTTGAAGTCGGCCAGTGCCAAAGTCAGAATCCTCCGCTTCAAAAATCTTCCGCCATTCCGGCATTACCGTGGCCCTCAAAACCACGTTTGAGGTATTCACCAGGGTTGGCCCCGACAACTCGCTTGAAGGCCTTACTGAACGCAGCGTCGGACTCGTAACCGACCGACCGAGCGACGTCTATGAGCTTTTTGTCACGCTGTTGTAGTAACTGCATCGCCTTCTGCATCCGCCACTCGGTTACATATTCCAGTGGTGTTTGTCCAAGTAGCTCTTTAAAACGTGCTGCGAATGCGGAGCGAGACATGCCCGCCGCTTTGGCCAGGGATTGGACCGTCCAGGGTGTATTCACTCTGTCGTGAATGGCACTCAGGGCAGTGCCCATTTGAGAATCGAAAATCGCACGAAGCCATCCTTTGTTGCGTTCCGGTCCCGACGCGATGTGCGCCCGGAGTGCTTGGATAAACAGAACCTCGGCTAGCCGAGTCGCGACTACTTCAGATCCCGGCGCCTGTTCTGCCATTTCCGACGCCAGCGCCTGCATTGTGTTGTGAAGAGCAAGCGTGCGTGCCTG
>JBARKD010000062.1:0-3330 GCA_049800615.1 Acidobacteriaceae bacterium
ACGGCACCGTCGAGGAGCAAAGTGGCCGGTTGCTGGCGTTCGAAGCGACAGCGCGTGAGGCTCAGCTACAGGCGCTCCGCTACCAACTGCAGCCACATTTCCTGTTTAACACGCTCAATGCCATCTCGACTCTGGTCGTCAGCAAGCAACCCGAACAGGCAACCGAGATGATTGCAAGGCTTGGATGTTTGCTGCGAAACACCCTGAGCTTTCCTGAAACTCATGTCGTGACTTTGCGGGACGAGTTCGCTGTTACCGAGGAGTATCTTTCCATTGAACAGGTTCGGTTTGGATCCCGACTTACTGTTTCTCTCGATATGAGTCCGAAGGCGTACGAGGCGCAGGTTCCCCGGTTCTTGTTGCAGCCGATTGTCGAGAATGCCATCCGGCATGGAATTGCGCGTTGTCCAAATGGCGGTGAGGTGGTGATCAGAGCTTCGGCCATCGAAGATCAGCTCCGGATCGAAATAGAAAACGATCGCCCTATCCATGACCAGCAATCAGGCGAACGCGGCGAAGGGGTTGGTCTGGCAAACACAAGAACGAGGCTGGCAACGCTATACGGAGCGCAAGGAAGCATGAGCTTCTCTGCCCTTCGAGACAATCGCTTCCTGGTCTCGATAAAGTTTCCTTTTACCACGGTCGATTCGGAAACGGTTGAGCGATGAGCATTCGGGTATTAGTGATCGACGATGAGCCGTTAGCTCGGCTTGGCGTTACCACGCGCCTCGGCGCCTACTCCGACATGCTGGTGGTTGGGGAGTGCGGTACCGGCGAGGAGGCGCTTAACTCGATTCCATTGGTCGCCCCTGATCTACTCTTCGTCGACGTTGAAATGCCGGGACTGTCTGGCATCGATCTCTTACGACGCCTTCCTCGAGAGACGGTGCGGTGCGTTGTCTTTCTTACCGCCCATGAAGAATATGCTCTCGAAGCCTTTAATGTGGAGGCGCTCGATTATCTCCTCAAGCCGGTTGACGATGCCCGCTTTGCTGCTTGTATCGAGCGTGCCCGGCGGGTCATTGCTCTTCATCGTCAAGAGAGTAAATTCGAGCGGCTTTACGGTCTTTTGGAGGCGAGGGAAAAGCCGGAGAATGATGGTTTCGTCCGGCGTTTTCCGGTACGCCGGGGAAACGAGTTCAAATTTGTTCTGGCCTCAGATGTGGATTGGATTGAAGGGCTGGGCGACTATGCCGGATTGCACGTTGGCGGCAAAACCCACTTGATCCGAGAGGCGCTTACTTCGCTCGAAGCCCGACTCGATAGGAAACACTTTGTCAGGATCCATCGTTCCACTATTGTTCAGCTGGAGCGGATTATCCGAGTTGAACCTTCAGTGAATCGAGACGCACTGATCACCCTGCGGGACGGCAAGATGCTGCGGCTCAGCCGAACCTACCGCTCACGGTTGGATGAACTCCTGAAGTAGCCGCATCTTGGCATTTTTTACATTCCCAACTAAACATGCTAAACCACCAAGCAGCACAGCATGCCTCGGGGAAGCCAGCCCCGGCGAATTGTCGAGAATCCGGCATTTCAGACACGTGATTGCGGTCAAATAATCCGTTGCCGACTCTCCACGAGCGCATAATCCCCTACGCACTTTTCGAGACCCGATTTCCTGCGGCAGGTCTATTTTGTGCATGTCAGCGGCATGGAGGCCGCTCATATGCGCAAAAGGAACAAAAGGCCATCCCGCCACAAGATTGTTCTGAAGCTCCCAGATCTCGATCACGCGAAATCCGCGGTACTCAACAGCCTCAGTTCGCCCCATTCAAGGAGAAACTACAAATTCGCGATGGAGCAGTTCATCACCTGGTATTGCTCCGAGCCTCGACTGGCTTTGAACCGGACCGTTGTCCTGCGATTTCGACTTTACCTGGAATCTCTGGGCTTGGCATCTGGAACTGTCAATCAGCGTCTTGCGGCAGTCAGGCGACTGGCGTATGAAGCTGCAGATTCCGGCTTGCTCAGTCCGGAACTGGCTGCAGGCATTCGCCGAGTCAAAGGCGCAAAGCAACTTGGCGCCCGTATAGGAAACTGGCTGACCGAGGATCAAGCCCGAGTGTTGCTGGAGAAAGCCGACGGGGACGATCTTCGCAGTGTCCGCGATCTCGCAATGCTTTCCGTGCTCGTAGGCTGCGGATTGCGTCGAGCCGAACTGTCTGCTCTTAGCGTTGAGGATCTGCAGATTAGGCAAGGACATTGGGCCATAGTAGACATGATTGGCAAAGGCGGTCACATTCGGACCGTGCCTGTGCCAACCTGGGCAAAGGCCGTCATCGATCGATGGATGTTTTCCGCCAAGGTCTCAACGGGTCGGGTTTTCCGGGCTGTTAGCCGTCATGGAACGCCATGGGGCAAAGGGATCTCCGAGAACGTGATCTGGTATGTTGTTCGACGGTGCGCAGAACGGATGCGATTCGATCTTCTTGCTCCACACGATCTTCGGCTCCATGTCAATGGCGGGGAATTGGAACAGATTCAGTTCCTCCTCGGCCACGTTTCCATCCTGACAACGGAACGATATCTGGGCTGCAAGCAGAATCTGGAGGAGCCTGTAAACGACCGCTTCGGCTGCCTCTTCGCGCGGAAATCCATGGATTTACGGTAAGGCCTGTTGGCAACAGTTGATATCCGGCTGGAGCGCCGATTAGTACACAGAAGCCGACCTATCAGGGCCAAAGTACCAAGCCGTAGGTTTATCGCGACCGCGCCAGACACGCCCTCACATCGATTTCGCGGTCAGCGGCGATGGCTTCTCTTTTGGTGCAGGCAACTTCACTCCCTTTAGCGCCAGCCACAGCGCTGCCGCCAGCTCCGCAAAAAAATCCGGCACCACAAATGCCGGGTCAAGAACGGCTCTCGTGTTCGGGAAGAGGATAAAAAGGAAGGAGCACAACAACATTTCTATGCAGCAAAACAGATAAAGGCCCGATATTACTCTTGGAATATAGCGCGACCGGTACAACAACCAACTGTGAATACCCGCACCCAGGCAGAAAAACATAAGCCCCATCAGCGATAGACGGCTACCCAGGTCGAAATAAATGAGCGTGAGTGCGTGCATCTGACCGAGACTCAAGAGCGACATCTCGTGGGGGTTACTGAGCAGATCTAAACCGACCAGGCTGGACGCGACGCCCACGCCTAGCACCAGTGCGTTCGCAATCCGCCAAAACGAGCCGAGCAGCGCCAGGGTTGAATTCACGGGCTTAAGCAATCCGTAGAGGGCCAGTGCCAGCACCACGTCGCAATTCAGCATCAAAATCCCGCAAACCTGTCCTGCGCGGAATCCTCGTTCATGAGCCAAAATGTTCCGTGCGGTCG
>JBARKD010000063.1:0-16376 GCA_049800615.1 Acidobacteriaceae bacterium
GCTGTCCACGTCTTTTCCACAACCACACTCCACCTCGGCCCTTGACATTGCAGACAGTCGCTCCACTTCGCTACGCTTCGGTCGGGACGACAATTTTGTGGGGTAGGCGAGGGCTGCTTTTCCATGAAGGAGAACCGCAGGTCCCTCCACTTCGCTACGCTTCGGTCTTGATCGCGGCGAGCGAATCGGGCTCTGGGCCGCCGGACTGACCACTTGCCGTCTTACGCAACCACGACAGGACGTTATTATCGTGACATTCAGCATGGTCAAAACGCCCCTTTCATTTCTTCTTCAGGCGATCGAAGTCCAGGCCGAACTGCGGGTCCGACCTGGTGCCATTAATCTTGAAGGGTACCTCGGCGCCGGCGCCATTCTTCTGGAAGGCGCGGTCGAACGGCATCAACAGCAGACCCCTCCATCCGCCGACCATGCGCGAAACAGTGGCCTGCATGTCGGCAGTTCCGGCGAAGTTGAATTTGGCACCATCGAGGGTATAGATGCCGGCGAGCCGGATACGTGCACCGGGGATGTCATAGCGGAGATTGGATAGACTCAGCGCCGCGCCCGCCAGGCTGAAATCGCCTCGCATTTGCGAACGTACGAGCTCCCGTTTGTTGTCTCTGGCCTGCTGCGTTGCCAGCTCGACCTGGCCCTGGCTCCTGAGGCTGAGCTCGTCAATCCGATTCTGGATCTTGTCGCTGATAAAGCGGGCATTGACGATGGCAAAGTTGCCTTGTAGCCGAAGCCGGTGAGCCACATCCTCCGCTCCCGGGTGCAGGTCCAGGCTGGTATGCAGCCTCACCTGCCCGCTCATCACCGGCGGGTCGGTCCGGACGGCGAGCCGGAGCAGGTCTTCGATCCTCGCCTGGTCCATCACTACATCGAGCTGCACCCGCCGCCCTGAATGCCCCGCGGCCCCACGCTCGACGTCCACCGGGACCCGCACAACATCTCCCTGAGCTACCAGGAAGGAGTGCAGAAATTGCGCCTTGACCGGTTGCAGCCAGACATCCCCGTCCGTTCCATCCACGATTGCGTGAAATTCGGTGTGCAAGGGGACTTTGTGGCCGCTGATTTTCACTTCGAAGTCAGGTGTGTCCGTCTTGCCATCGATGACGATTTTGTCCAGCACCCCACGATAGGCGCCCTGCGACGACAGGATTCCTCCAATACCCTTGATGGTCCCAAGATCGGCGTGGGAGAACGAGTAGTCGCCGCCAAGTGCGGTGTCTCCCGGGCGATCGGCGTTCCAGGGTCCAAAGTAGCCGTGTGTTTCGATCTGGCCCACGGGTTTGGGATTGGTCAATGTCGCCGTGAAATCCAGCGGCTTGCCCGGACCCACCGACTTCAGGTTGAGACGGCGGATGACGAATTGTGTGGGAAGTTTGCCCGGTTTGTCTGTGCCCAGCGCCAGCAGAGTATCGCTGCAGTCCAGTTCATCAACAAACACGGTAACTTTTTGTGATAAAGGCTTTTCACCCTGGGAGGCCGGCGTGGTTGCTTTCCGTTGACTCCTGGGCGGTAGATAGATGTGCAAACCCTCGACCTCGACATGCCCAATGTGCAACGGAGAATGCACCAGGCTGGCATAGCTGGTGCGGAAGGAAAAATGCTCCACGGAGATGGTCGGAGTGCGGGAGGTGATGTTATAGGGGTAGATTGCCAGCTCTCTGCCGGACACCTCGAAACCGCGGAACAGAGAAACGTCCAGCTCGCGCAACTCCACTCGGCTGTGAAAGCGTGCCGAAAGGCTTTGCAAGAGGCGCGTGCGCAGGATCGGCTCTGCGCGGTGGAGAAGGATCTCCACCGCAGCCGCTGCAAGCAGTGCAATCGCCAGGGCGCCCACTGCCATCCACAACCACGCCCTCTGCCCCCGCCCTGCTACCACGATGCATCCCTTCTATGCCCGATGCTACAACGGAGCGTTCCCGGCATGTAACATCGCAGCGAGGGAGGCAGCTGATGAGAATGGCCCGGATTCTTCGATTGACTCTTAAGTTGATTCTTGGGTTCCTGATACTCCAGGCCAGCGGAGAAGCGTGGGCCCAGGCGCTCCCCGCGCCTTCGCTCAATATCGATACGTACATCCACCAAAGTTGGGACAGCCTCTCCCGCTCGATGTCTGAGTGCAAATCCCTGGTGGATCCGAAGGTGACGACTCCGCCTTTGCTCTATCTGCCTTTCGGCGCGCCCACACCGCCCCGGCTGTTGACCCTCCGGTCCGAATGCAAGGTCGAGATTGCGCACCTGCCGCATCGCATCGTGCACCTGGGCGACGTGAAGGAGTCGGAGATTCCCAGACCAGGACTGCTCTATTTGCCCAACCGGTACGTGGTCCCTGGTGGCCGGTTCAACGAAATGTTCGGATGGGACAGCTACTTCATTATCCTGGGCCTGTTGCGCGACGGGCGGGTGGACACGGCTCGGGGCATGGTGGAGAACTTCTTCTACGAGATTGAGAACTACGGAGCCGTTCTCAACGCAAATCGCACCTACTTTCTTACCCGGTCTCAGCCGCCGTTCCTGAGTTCCATGATTCGTGCCGTTTATGAAGCGGAGCTCGCGCGGGATCCATCCCCGGCCAACCGGACGCGGCAAAGGGAATGGCTGGTTCGCGCCTATTCGTTTGCCCGCCGGGATCATAATTTCTGGCTCAGCAATATCCACCGCGCCGGGCAGACAGGGCTGGCCCGCTATTTCGATATCGGTGAAGGACCCGTTCCTGATATCGCCGATCACAGCAGCTACTACATTGACGTAATCGAATGGCTGGTGACTGATCCGGATGTTCAGACTGACTACCTGATTGCCGCGCCTGAGCATCCCTCTCCGGCCGAGCAAGCGGAGTTAGCCAAAACCAGCTGTGATGCCAGTCACTCAGTCGTGTGTGCCCTGGCCTGGTTTCATGGCTACCGGCTAAGCCGCGATTTCTACAAGGGCGACCGCTCGGTACGCGAGTCGGGCTTCGATATCTCTTTCCGCTTCGGTCCCTTCAGCGGGTCCACGCACCATTACGCTGCCTTATGCCTGAACAGCCTGCTGTATAAGTACGAAAGCGACCTGGCCGATCTGGCGGCCATGATCGGTCAGCCCACGCAAGCTGCACAGTGGAAGAGAGAGGCGGAAGAGAGACGCCAGGCCATCAACAAATACCTGTGGAATGCGGACAAAGGGATGTTCTTTGACTACGACGTGACCGCGGAAAAACAATCGGACTACGTATATGCCACGATCTTCTATCCCCTATGGTCAGGGCTGGCGACTCCGGAGCAGGCCAAGGACATCGATAGCCATTTGGGGTTGCTCAACAAGCCGGGTGGGCTGTCAACCAGCACTTACGGGAGCGGACTGCAGTGGGACTTACCGTTTGGATGGGCTCCGCTAAACTGGCTTGCGGTGGAGGGCCTTAGAAAATATGGTTTCACAGAAGACGCGCTCAAAGTGTCTGAGGAGTTCACCCACACCATTCGCGCCAGCTATGAAAAGGAAGGAACCATCCACGAAAAATACAATGTGGAGACAGGGTCGTCGGACGTGCAGGTGATTGCCGGCTATCAGAACGTGATTGGATTTGGTTGGACGAACGCAGTGTATGGTGAGATGGAGCATCTGTTGAATGGCCATTAAGCACGTGCTGCCGCCTCCGGACCGCCGCGCCTTCGGGCAGTCGCGGCGCAAGCAGGTACGGCGTCAGGAGCAGAACCGGTGGCGCGCGGCCGACCGGCAAACCGACCCGATCGACGCGCTGGCGAGATCAGCAGTAGGAAGGGTGCCGGCGCTGCTGGCGATCAAGTGGCAGCGAATGGCAGCCTCGCCGTTTGGTTTCTTCCGCGGCGCCGTGACCGTGATGGCCGCCGATCTGGCAGTGTTGCCTCATACCGGCATCTTTGCCCAACTGTGCGGCGACGCGCACGTACGCAATCTGGGAGCTTTTGCCGCACCCGATGGCCGGCTGGTGTTCGACATCAACGATTTCGACGAAACCATCCGCGGACCTTTCGAATGGGATGTGAAGCGTCTGGCAACCAGCATCGTCCTTGCCGGACGGGAAGCGGGGAGCAAAAGTGCCGATTGCGGCGAGGCGGCGGCATTGTTCCTGAGAAGCTATCGCCGCTCGGTGCATGCGTTCGCTCGCATGACCGTCCTGGACCTGGCCCACTTCCAGGTCCACCGTTTGCAGCGGATCGCCCCCGTCTCGCAAGTGCTGCGCAAGGCCGAGCAAGCGACGCCGCAATACAATGCCGAGCACCTGCTGACGAACCCGCCCAAAGGCAGCGGTATCGAGCATCGCGTCTTCGTGGAGAACAAGCCGCTGCAGTACCGGCTTTCCGGCGCCAAAGCGCAAATGATCGTTGACTCGCTCGATCCATATCGCCAGTCCCTGTTGCCGGAACGACGCCATTTCTTCAACCTATACCGGCCGTTGGATGTAGCGTTCCGGGTTGTGGGCACCGGCAGTGTAGGCCTGCGCGATTACATCGTGTATTTGGAAGGAAGTGGAGGCGACGATCCATTATTTCTTCAGATCAAGGAAGAGCCCTTCTCGGCATATGCACCCTATCTGGGAGAGATGGGGGAACCGCAGCACCAAGGCCAGCGCGTTGTTCAGGGTCAGCGGGCCATGCAGTTTCTATCGGATATGCTTTTGGGCTGGACGTCGATCAATAATCGTCACTACCTGGTTCGACAGCTTAACGATCACAAAGCATCGCTCTCTATCGAAGAACTGAAGGGAGAGGGTTTGATGCAATATGCCGAGATTTGCGGAGAGCTTTTGGCCCGGGGGCATGCGCGCTCGGGGGACCCGATCGTGCTGGATGGGTATATCGGCACCTCCGATCGATTGGTCGAGGCAGTTGCGGCTTTCGCCGTGGATTACGCCGACCAGACAGAGCAGGATTACCAAACGTTTTTGCGCTCGCGCCTTGCTCCATCCCAGGCGAAGAGAAAAGCTGCGGCGAAGACTCCGGTTCGCAGGCCGAAGTTGAAACCGGGACCGGGGATTCGGGAAGCTTCTCTCAGCTCGCAGATTTCGCCCAATCAGAAACCATGATGGAATGGAGCGGAGGGTTCGTGAGTCAGCGACGCGTCATCGGCCAGAGGGGTGCTCGTTGAGTAATCAGCCCGCGGCGCTTTAAAAGCCGGTTATGTTTGGTTTGTTTTGCACCGGCTAAGTCGTGCTCCGATAAGAAGCCCTTCGAGGGAAGAGGTTCGTGAAACAAAAAACATCCCAGCCGTCCGGCATCAAGGAAATTGCCAAAGCGTTGGGTATTTCGATCGGAACGGTTGACCGTGCCCTTCACGCAAGGGAAGGGGTCAGCCCGAAAACACGCGCCCAAGTTCTTAAGATGGCGGAGAAGCTCAGCTACAAACCCAATGTAGCTGCCAGAAGCCTGAAGCTGAATCGCCGCGTGCGCATCGCCGTACACCTGCCGCAGCAGATACAGTCATTTTTCGACCCGCTACGCGCGGGAGTGCGCGCAGCGGCCGAGGCTACATTAGGGGCTACGGTCGATTTGGATTTCCGAACCTATCCCCGATTGGGTGAGGGCGACGCGGAATTAATGGAAGCCGACGTGGCACGGCACTTCGATGGCATCATTCTCACGCCCGGCAATCCCGCAGCCATCGGCGCCTCACTGCAGCGGCTGGCCGAGCAAGGGAAGGCGGTGGTTTGCGTCGCCAGCGATGCACCGCGCAGCAGCCGGCTTGCCTGTATCTCGGTCGATGCCTTTGTAAGCGGAGGCATGGCAGCCGAGATTTTTGGCATGCGTCTCCCCAATGGGGGCGCCGTGGTTCCGATTACCGGCGATCTGAGCACTCTGGATCACGCCGATAAGCTGCGTGGATTCGCCGCAACCCTGGCGACGGAAGCCCCACAGTTGTCGCTGCTGCCGACCATAGAGTCGCATGAGCGGCCAAAGGATGCGTACCAGGCTACCCTCGATTTGCTTGCTCGCAAACCTCGGCCGGAGGGCATCTACATCAGCACCGCGAACAGCATCCCCGTGCTGCAGGCTTTGGAGCAGAAACGGTTGCTGGGAACGATACAGGTCATTACCACAGATCTTTTTCCCGAATTGATTGGCTATATCGAGTCAAGGAAGGTTCTGGCCACGATCTACCAGCGCCCCTTCACGCAGGGCAAGGTGGCATTTGAGACCCTGGCTCGTTTCCTGGTGGAGGGAATTAAGCCTGCACCGTCCACAAAACTCGCGCCTCACATTGTCTTACGCAGCAACCTGGGGCTTTTTCTCAACTACGTTACGGGCCCCGACGAAAATGTCGGCACGGGCTGAGGAATTTGCCAGCCAGCCGGCTCTACTGCGGAACGACCGAAAGATTGTCGAATTGCACCCTGTTCCAACCGGTTCCGATGGCGAACATTCCGTGAGGGTGAGATGCGTCTGTGGCCGTGCCCACTTGCTTGCCATCGAAGTAGACCGATACCTGATTTCCGCGAAAAGCCAATTCGGCATGATGCCATGTGCCGGCGGGCATTCCTACTGCTCCCGAAGCCAGGCTTCGTGCCGGGGCCTTGTAGGCTGAGTTCAAAAGCGTCCACTTTCCGCCAGGTTCCAGGCTGAGCACATAGCCGCTTGGATAGAGCGCCTTGTGGTCTTTGAAAACGTCGGAACTGTCGATCCGGCCCATCAACGTTACCGGCCCATCGGCATCAGGCAGGATATCCGCGGCGACGCGATAGTCGGTCCAGTTCACATCGCCCGCAAGCGTGAATGGATCAGGCAACGGTGACCATGGAATAGGTCTGACTGTAATCACCTGCTCCAGGCAGCGCCCTTTGCGGTGCAGACAAGGATGGGCTTCAAACGCCCCATCCTGATCGGAGAGAAAGCGGGGGGCGCGTCCAACATCCGTTGCCTCGAAGTTATCCGCATACGGTAGTGGGAACGGCGCTTTGGCAGGAGGCGTCGCCGAACCCCGGCCCTGTCCGGTTGTAGTGGTGAAGGTGTAGAGCGAATCAGGATCGAGCGTAACGTTGATTTTGTTGCCGGAAGGACCCAGGTCCGCAACGTGTTCGAAGGTGCGTTGACCATTGGTTTCCCAAACATGCACGGTTCCGGGCGAGAGCCCGCCCTGGGCCGTCAATGCGATGTTTTGCGGCCGCCTGGCGTCGATGGTCTCTACCACTACGCTCCAATCTTTTCCATTCGGCGATTTCAAGCTGACGTAGCTGCCTTGCTCCGGCAGCACGCCGGAGGCAGCATCGAGATATTGCCAGCCCGGTTGGGCGAACTGCGTGGTGTGGGCGGTGGCCCAGATCGCACCTTGTACGTCGTAGTAACCAGACCAGGGAGTATTGGCGTACATGAGTCCGGAATTTGGCGCCGCCAGCACATCGTAATAGGAGGTCACCGGGCTCCATATCTCGGTCTTTGTGAACCCTCCCTCGAGATAGTTGCGGTTGTAAAGCCGGGCCAGGATGCGACCTCCAATCGGCCAATCGCGCGAGAGAATTGGACCACCGCCGCTGTTGGGCTGATCTTCGCTTGACCACAGAGGCTTATTCAGAGTTCGTGCGTTGGCCGGAGTCGTATATTTTCCGTTGACCAGCGAGTAATGCACACCCACGGCATAGACTGCGGCGCTGACCTCCGGATCCTGGAGAATGGTGTCGACAATACTCCATTGCCCAAGGCCCTCTCCCGGATATTCGTCACAGCAGACGATCTTTGCCGGAATGCCTTGCTGGGCCAGCGTGCGATACAGCATCTTCACGTAGCCGCTATCAAATTGTCTCTCGTTCCAGATGCCCGTATAGGCGATGTCGAGGTGATGATACTTGCGGGCGCCTTCAAGAAAATCGGCCACATAATTCGCCATGTCCTGGGAGTAGAACTTTCCATTGCCGACCCAACCGGGAGCTCCCCAGGGGAGCGTGTCGAGGATGATCCGGGGATTTCGTTTACGCGCTTCTTCCATGAGCCACCACTCGTACCCGCGGGTATAGTCGTGGTCGTCCCGGGAGCGCATCGAGCTGGGCTCGGAGCCGTCGGTCGAGTTCACGTCAGCACCAATCTCCACCTTGAGATGTTGCAGGGCAGCCCCGTAGCCAGGCTTGAACAGGTAGTCGAGAACCTGGCTGCGGTACGGTTCCTCGTAGTCATAGAGAAGGCGTGAGGACGCACCGGCGCTGAGGGCTCCGATTCCTTCGTAGGTTCTTCCCTTGCTTGCGCCATCGAGAACAATCGTAGTACCCGTGGTGGAGCAGCCTGAAAAGCCAACCACGAAGAGCGAGAGGCAGCTAAGGATCACCAACCTAAGGGCGTTCATGAAATCTCCGTTATCGTACACGATTATTAGCCGGCAAAATGGCAGCGTGCAATGGATAGCCCTTAAGACGCGCTTTGCATGCGATGAAGAATTTGGGAGAGATTTACCTGCTCGTGGGACTCCGTCCCGGGCGCGCACGAAGGTCCGATGGCAACCGCGGCGCCATGCCCCTCAAACCAGGCAAGGAAGCGCGATTGACTTGCGCCCGAGAGCCGTTGCAGATTGACCCAGGTATAGTAAGCGCCCATGTCCGCATCGAGCAGCGAACCTGCCGGATCGAGGACAGCTTGCTTTTGCAGCCCGGAGAGTTCCCCGTCCGCGGATTCCTCAGTTTGCCGCGGAGCGAAACGCGCCAGGATGGTGAGCGGACGCGCGCGGCGGAGCGCCTCGCGGGCAGTCCACTGGACAAACGTAGTGCTGTAAATTTGCGTCCCCGAGCCTTCACTTAGCACGCTGATGGCAAAGCGGCTGAGCACGGGGTCGTCGCCAGGACGCATCCCTACCTCAGATGGTTCTGTTTCCGCAAGACGCGTACGCAGCGCCTCAACGCCAGCATTCGATGCTGAGATTTGCTGCATCTTCTGGATGAGCCGCCTGCGCAGGGGTTCGAGTGAGCCATAGGCGACGGAGGTAAGAGGGCTGTTCTCCGCCCTCGCTGTCTGCCCTCCCTCAATGCGCCAATGAGCATAGGGAATGGGGTCCGCCTTGGTGCGCGCCGCGATGGTATCCAGTAGAAGCTGATAATCGCTCCCCGCGTCGACCTGGCTGAAGTACACACCGTGAGGACGCAATTTGCGAAAAAGCGGATAGTTTGTCTGGGTGATCTCTCGCCCGATGACCGCAATTCCCAGCCGCGGTGCAGGAATGGTTGCTTCCGGCACAGCGATGTTGAACCCTCGTATGTAGTCCTCTGCCGCTTTGCTGAAGTCATCGATCTGGTGAGTCGCCCAAAGATAAGCTGACAAGCGCTCGGAGAAGCGAGCGGGGTTACCGATCCAGTCCATGGCTTCGAGATCCGAGGACAGTTTCAGGTCTGCGAAAGACCTCATCGTGCTCGAAAGCCGGGCTGAGTCCAGGCCCTCCAGATACCTGAACTGCCGGTCGATTTCATCTCGTTCCGCGGGAAACTTCCAATCGTAGACGATGAGCTCGCGGAGAAGCAGCGGCAGGAATGCCAGGGGAAGCTGTTGCAGCAGGGCGAGATTCCTGGTCGCAATCTCCCTCGCTTGCGGAGGATAGCTCTGAAACCGTTCGCCTTGAATCTGCAGGACGGCCATGGGCTACAACACCTCCGGCAGAGCTTTGCCATGAGAGTAGTTGGCGGAGAAGCCAAACAGCGATCCCAAGGTAGGCACCAGGTCGGTCGACTCAACGGGACGATCGACGACCACGTTTTCCCTCACCCCGGGGCCTCGAACCATCATCCACGTGGTCCTTGAATATGCATCGCCCGTTCGATGATGCTGAAAGCCGTTGCCGCCCGCGGACATGTCCGAATCGCGCCCGAAGTCGGGAAGGATAAACATCGTTGTTTTTCCCGCATATTCCGGTTCGCTCTGAATCATCTGCCAAATCTCGGCACAGAGCCGGTCCGAGCCCTGAATTCCATCGATATAGAGGGAATAAGCGCCTGCGTGGGCGACATCGATATCATGCAAAGTGATCCAGAGTAGACTGGGAGCCAGCTGGTGCATGAGCTGTCGGGCAACATAGACGGACAGCTCGTCGGGGCTGCGGAGACTGCGCGCGTGAGCGGCAAAATCCGCCACCGAAACTTTCAGCAAATCCGCCATCTGCTGAAGCTGCTGCTCACTGACCCCCAGTGCGGGCGCATACACAGGGCTCTCATAGTTGTCTCGCAACAGATGCTCGTAGCCGGAAGAATCGTGGGTGGCCATGGCTGCGGCTAGCAGGCGTTTGGGCAAAACTACTCCCGCGCCGAGTCCCGCCCCGTGGGAGGAGTGGCTGCTCTCCCCGATGAGGCCGAAGCCGTTGCTGGGAGCAATGACCCAGGTGTCGGAGGCGGGGCGATTCAACTCCTTCCGGAAATATTCAAAAACCGTTGGGTTTTCAGGCGTTACAGCGGCAAAGTTGTTGAAGGTCTCGTAGACGCCCGTCACCAGGCTCGCGGTTGCGACGTAATGACCCAGTATTCCTCGATTGACTACCTGAGTGAAAAAGGTCCCCTGGGGAACGAAGTCGCGCAGCAAATGCGGGATGTTTTCCTGCCCGTCGGGCATGAAGGTCTCTTCGTCGCGAGTGCCTCCTCCAAACGTGACCACCACCGCCTTTTGCCCTGGGCGCGTTGCCAAAGCCCGCAAAGGGGAGAAAGCTGACAACACAGAAGCGGCGGTCGCCCCGGTAGCGGCGCGAAGAAATTCACGCCGGCTGCAGGAGATGGCATCCGCGATCGTTCGAGAGGATCCCCGCCGGCGGAAGCGGGAGAGCTCGTAAAGCCATTCACGTTTGCTATCGTTATGGATACAAAAGGGGTCCATGGTCCTGCGCCATTTTCCACCGCCAGTGGGTGCGGTCCCTACATCCGGACGAGTATAACTCTTGCGCTGCGGCGCGGGCTTATCTTCCGGTTATGCCGCCTGAGGCTCTGGAGCACTTTCGCGCTGCGAAAAAAATGTATCCTCAAGACTTGGGCGAAGGGAAACCCCTCCTGGTTCAGGAATTCGAGTCCGGACTATCGCGGAGGAAACCAAGTCTTCGAGTCGAGGGTCACAAGCTAGCCGAGCTATCCGAGCTAGCCGAGCTATCCGAGCTATCCTGGCCGCCTAAGACGTTGCACCGCGCCGTAAGGAAGTCGATTGAAGGGGACGGGCTTTAGAAATATGAACATTGTCTCTGTACCGAACGAGCCCTCCCCGGCAAGCGCACCTGTGAACCGTCTCTACCTGTGGGTTGTGGCATCCATTGCCGCTCTCGGCGGATTCTTGTTTGGCTACGACTGGGTCGTCATTGGAGGGGCTAAGCCTTTCTACGAAAAATTCTTCGCGTTAACCCGCCCCTGGCAACAGGGATGGGCGATGAGCTGCGCGGTTATCGGCTGCCTGTTTGGCGCCATGGCTTCGGGAGCTCTCAGCGAAAAATTCGGCCGCAAAAAGCCGCTAATCCTCGCTGCCGTCATCTTCTGCCTATCCTCGATCGGCACCGGGCTGGCGAACGGCTTTGCATCCTTTGTGTTCTGGCGGATTCTCGGCGGGTTCGCCATTGGTTTGGCTTCGAGCCTGTCTCCGGTATACATTGCCGAACTAGCCCCGGCTCACCTGCGGGGCAGGCTTGTTTCGCTTAACCAGCTCACCATCGTATGCGGCATCCTGCTGGCGCAGATTGTGAATTGGCTCATCGCGAAACCGATCTCGCCCACCGCTACAGCGAACGACATTCTGCACTCGTGGAATGGGCAGACCGGATGGCGCTGGATGTTCTGCGCAACCGCCATTCCGTCGCTCCTGTTCCTTTTTTCCATGTTCTTTGTTCCGGAGAGCCCCCGTTGGCTGAGCAGGCAAGGCGCGGCCGGCAAGGCGAAGGCAGTGCTGATCGCCATCGGCGGCCAAGCCTATGGGGAAGAGGTTTATTCCGAAATACAATCGTCGATCGCTGCCGATCAGGGTGCGCCCTCTCTGCGTAGCCTGTTGCATGCCAAGGTCAGGCCCATCCTCTGGTTAGGTATTTTTCTGGCCGTTCTACAGCAATGGTGTGGTATCAACGTGATCTTCAACTACGCCGAAGAGGTCTTCTCCGCAGCCGGCTTCCCGGTCTCCGACATTCTCTTCAACATCGTGGTCACCGGCGCAGTGAATGTGCTGTTTACCATCGTTGCCCTGCGGACCGTCGATCGCTACGGCAGGCGAGTGCTGATGCTGCTCGGGTGCGCGGGGCTGGCATCGATCTACACGCTCCTCGGTTTCTTCTACTACCTGCACAGCCGCGGTGTTGTGATGCTGTTCCTGGTGGTGGCGGCAATTGGCTGTTTCGCCATGTCCCTCGGGCCGGTAACCTGGGTTGTGATCTCGGAGATCTTTCCCAGCAAGATTCGGGGAGCCGCGGTTTCTATCGCCGTCAGCGCTCTTTGGGCCGCCTGTTTTGTCCTCACGTATACCTTTCCCTTCCTTAACCACGCGTTAGGCGCAGCGGGAACCTTCTGGATTTACGCCGGCGTTTGCGCGGCGGGCTTCGTTTATCTGGTCTTCCGCCTTCCCGAGACCAAGGGGAAGTCGTTGGAAACCATAGAGCAGTCGTGGAGTTGATGCCAGCGCACAGAAGGGAGCCGGGTGCCCCGTCAAGCCCGATTTTGCTGGAGTGGCTGTTGATCAGCCTGTTCCCGTTTACCCGCGCCGGCACGACAAAATGAGACAATGGGAGCAGCGCCTCGGCGCTGCTTTTTTATGCTCCAACTTTCCGGCGCCGGTAAACGTTTTGGCCCCCGCATCCTGTTCGAGGATGCGGACTGGCTGATTACGCCCAATGAACGTACCGCGCTGGTGGGGGCCAATGGCACCGGCAAGTCCACTCTGCTCAAGGTTCTTGCGGGGGCGGAATCACTCGACTACGGCGGCCTCCAGCGCACCCGCGGGATGACGGTCGGCTATTTGCCCCAGGAAGGGCTGGTTCTTACCGGGCGCAGCGTTTTCGCAGAGTGCCTTTCGGTTTTCGCCGAGTTGCAGAGCATGGAAAAGGAACTGGAGACCCTCTCCACCAAGCTCGCCGAGTACGATCCCTCGACCCCCGAGTATGCCGCGGCGGCTGACCGCTTCTCCCATCTTGACTCTCACTTTCGTGCTCACGACGGCTATGCGCTCGATGCGCAGGTGGGAACGGTGCTGGGCGGCCTCGGCTTCAGCAAGCACGACTGGGCACGGCAGACGGATGAATTTTCGGGCGGATGGCAGATGCGCATCGCGTTGGCCAAGCTGCTGCTGCAAAAACCCAGCCTGCTGCTGCTCGACGAGCCGACCAATCACCTGGATCTGGAGACCCGGAATTGGCTTGAGGAATACCTGCATGACTATCCCAACGGGTACATCCTCATCTCTCACGATCGCTATTTTCTCGACGTGACGGTGGGTAAGATCATCGAGATCTGGAACAAGCGGCTACATGTCTACCACGGCAATTACGAAAAATATGTGACCCAGAAGGAAGAACGGCGCACCCAATTGGCGGCGTCCTTTAAAAACCAGCGCGAGCACATTGAGCATCTTGAGGCCTTTATCAGCCGCTTCCGCTACCAGGCGACCAAGGCCAAGCAGGTGCAAAGCCGCATCAAGGAACTGGAAAAAATCGAGCGCATCGAGATCCCGGTGGAGGAAGAGATTATCCACTTCAACTTCCCGCAGCCGCAGCCTTCGGGCCGAACGGTTGTCGAGGTCTCGGATCTGGCCAAGAGCTATGGGCCCAAGCAGGTACTCGAGGGCGTCAATTTCACCATCGATCGCGGTGACCGGATTGCCCTCGTAGGCGTTAACGGGGCGGGGAAGTCGACCCTGATCCGCATGCTATCCGGCATGGAGCCACCTACCAGCGGAACCCTGCGCCTGGGCCACAATGTAACCGCCGAATATTTCGCGCAGGATCAGTACAAAGTGCTGGACGCCGACGCGCGCATGCTGGACGACATCAGCAACACTGCCCCCCGCGTCTCAACCACCGATCTGCGCAGCTTGCTTGGGTGCTTCCTCTTTTCCGGGGATGACGTGTTCAAGCCCCTCGGCGTGCTGTCGGGTGGAGAGCGCAATCGGTACGCCCTGGCCCGGATCCTGGTCAGCCCGGCAAACTTCCTGTTACTCGACGAGCCCACGAACCACCTGGATCTGCGGGCGAAAGACGTTCTGCTGGACGCCATCGCGCGCTTTCAGGGAACGGTGGTGCTGGTTTCCCACGACCGGTACTTCATCGACCGGCTCGCCACCCGCATTTTCGAAGTGGAAGGCGGGCATGTGCACGTGTATCCCGGCAACTATGAGGATTACATGTACCGCAAAGAGCAAGCGGCGCGGGGAGGCGGCTCCAATGGCATCGTCGTAGCCGCCCAGGAGCCTAAGCCCGCGGCCGAGGCTTTGGCGGTCAAAGGCAAGCGTGTCAATCCTATCAAGCTGCGTCAGATGCAGGAGCGCTGCACGTTCGTGGAAGAGGAGATTCCCCGCATAGAAGACTCCATTGCCGCGGCTGAACAATCGCTTGGGGTTTATCAGAGCGCGGAAGAGACACAACGCCTGACCGAATTGCTGGAAAGCCTGCGTGGACAGCACGATTCCCTGAACGCTGAATGGGAGTCCCTGGTGCAGCAACTGGAACAACAGGCATAACTGTCGTTACAAGGTGGTTCCCCGCGGTTCAGAGGACAGGCCGGAGCCGTGCGCCATGGATTAAAGTAAAGCAGGCGTTCCGGTAAAACAGGCCCCTTGACCACCTTGACCCAGCGTAAAGGCACCGCTTCCAGCTCCTCTGCAATTGCTGTCAGTACCGGCATTCTGCTCAGCCGGCTTATTGGACTGATACGCGATCGGGTATTCGCCCATTACTTCGGGAATTCCAGCGCCGCGGACGCATTTCGAGGCGCCTTCCGCATTCCAAACTTTTTGCAAACGCTCTTTGGCGAGGGTGTCCTCTCTGCTTCGTTTATCCCCGTCTATGCCCGCTTGCGGGCCGAAGAGCGGCACGAGGAAGCGAATCAGTTAGCCGAAGCGATCTTCGCAATCCTATTCCTGATCGCATCTCTGGTCACGCTGGCAGGGATCTTCGCTGCACCGTGGCTCATTGACGCAATTGTGCCCGGCTTCCACGGCGAGACCCGCCAGCTCACGATCCGCCTGGTGCAGATCCTCTTCCCCGGCGCCGCTCTGCTTGTCCTGTCGGCATGGTGCCTCGGAATCCTGAATAGCCACCGCAAGTTTCTCCTCTCCTATTCGGCGCCGGTTATCTGGAATATTGCGATGATCACGGCCTTGCTATGGAAGGGTGGTCATGTTGGAGAGCCAAAATTAGCGGTTATCATTTCCTTTGCTTCTGTGGTGGGCAGCGGCCTGCAGTTCGCGGTGCAGTTGCCAACCGTGTTGGCCTTCCTTCGTCCACTGCACCTTCGCTTTGCAATAGGCACTGACCCGGTGCGGACGGTAGTGCGGAACTTCTTCCCGGTATTCCTGAGCCGGGGCGTAGTGCAAATCAGTGCTTATGTCGATTCGTTTCTGGCTAGCTTTCTGCCTGTTGGCGCAGTCTCCGCACTCGCCTATGCGCAAACGCTGAACACACTTCCGGTGAGCCTGTTCGGTATGGCGGTATCGGCAGCGGAGCTTCCGGCGATGTCGAGCGCAATGGGAACTGATGACGAAATCAGCCAGGTATTGCGAATGCGCCTGGAAAATGGACTGAAGAACATTTCCTTCTTTGTGGTGCCGTCGGCAGTCGCCTTCGCGTTGCTGGGTGATGTGGTTGTCGCCACGATCTATCGCGGCGGAAACTTCGGTGTCCACGACGTGACCTTTGTGTGGAGTGTTCTTGCCGGGTCGGCTGTGGGTCTGCTGGCAACAACCTCAGGCAGGCTCTACTCCTCTGCTTTTTATGCCCTTCGCGATACCCGCACCCCGCTGAACTTTGCCATCATCCGCGTCGTGTTGACGGTAGCGCTGGGATACCTGTTTGCCCTGCCGTTGCCCCGCTGGCTGGGTATCGATCCTCGCTGGGGAGTTGCCGGGCTCACGCTTTCCGCGGGTATCGCAGGCTGGGTAGAGTTTGCCTTGTTGCGCCGCGCGCTTCAGTCACGCATTGGCGTGGTCGTCGCCTCCGTTCCGCGGGTCGTACGGCTTTGGCTGAGCGCTTTGATCGCTGCCGGCTGTGGCATTGGTGTCAAGCGAGTGCTGCCATTCCACGGTGCTGTGCTGGTGGGCGCCTGCGTACTGTCCGTCTTCGGCTTGGCGTATCTCGCGTTCACACGGTGGTTCGGAATCGAAATGCCGGGAACCCTAAGCCGCTTGCTGAGACGGGGACGCACCTAGAAAGACGGTTGGAGCCCCGGCATTGGTGCGGGGGATAACCAGAGATCAGTGGCTCAATAGGCAAACTGCAGATCCCTC
>JBARKD010000064.1:0-8016 GCA_049800615.1 Acidobacteriaceae bacterium
GGATCCCTCCGTCATCGGCGCCGGCCTGATCATCAACGGCCAGCCATTCACCCTGGTCGGGGTTACTCCGCCAGGCTTCTTCGGCGACCGCGTACAAAGTAATCCGCCCTCTTTCTTCATACCCCTCCATGACGAGCCGCTCATTACCCCGACGGGCACGATCCTCGAGGAGGCCTCGCTCCAGTGGCTGGATTTAATTGGCCGCGTGAAGCCCGGCGCCAACATTCGGGCGATGGAAGCGGAGTTGCAGGTGCGGTTGCGCCAATTCCTTCTAAGCCCGCTGAGCAAAGTCGAGGAGCGCGATAAGCCTCTGGTAGCCAAGCAGACGCTGCATTTCTCCCATGGTGGTAACGGCGTGCAGATGATGCGGGACCAGTACAAGGATGGATTGCACTTGCTGATGTGGGTCTCGGGATTTGTGCTGTTGATTGCCTGCGCCAACCTGGCCAACCTGATGCTGGTGCGGGCCGCCAATCGCCGGCAGCAAACCTCGGTAAGGTCGGCGTTAGGCGCACCGCGCGGAGCTTTGATCCACCAAACCCTGACCGAAAGCATTGTGCTGGCCGTGCTCGGCGGAATTGCAGGCATCATTGTGGCGTTTGCCGGCACACGCGTGATTCTCTATCTGGCCTTCCAGCATGATCCAGTGCCGATTCCCGCCAGCCCGTCGCTGCCCGTACTCGGATTTGCGCTTGCCGTGTCACTGTTGACCGGCGTTCTTTTCGGAGTGGGGCCGGCCTGGTTGACGTCCAAAACGAATCCAGTCGAGGCGCTGCGCGGGGCAAACCGCTCGACCGCCGACCATGGCGGATGGGGACAGAAGTCGCTCGTGGTGGTCCAGGCCGCACTCTCGCTCGTCCTGCTTTGCGCCGCGGGCCTGCTGGCGCGAAGCCTCAGCAATCTCCAACATCAGGACTTCGGCTTCGTCACCGAGGGCCGTTATGTTTTGCACATCGACCCGCAGATGGCCGGCTACAGCCCTAATCAGCTCGAAGCTCTTTATCGCCAGCTGCAGTTCAATCTTTCGGCCATCCCGGGTGTAAAGCAAGTAAGTTTTTCCATGTATTCGCCTATGGATGGCGACAACTGGGGAGAAGGTGTCTTTATCGCGGGAGAGCCGCCCCCCGCCGCGGGAACGCATGATCATGGCGCTTCGTGGGTGCGGGCGAGCCCGCATTACTTTGCCACGGTTGGCACAAAAATTGTCGAGGGCCGGGACATCACCGAGCAGGACACACCAACCACCCGGGATGTCGCCCTGGTGAACCGCTTTTTCGAAAAAAAGTATTTCAAGGATGGCCATGCCATCGGTAAGCACTTCAGTGACGATTTGAAGCATCCTGGATGGTTCGAAATCGTCGGTGTGACAGAAGACACCAACTATTGGGGACCGTCGGAGAAGATGCGCCCCATGTATTTCCTGGCCAAAGGACAGACTGTGCATAGCGATGAGCCGCGGTACCGGCAATTCGAGGATAGGTCGCAATACCTCAATGCGATTGAGATTCAGACTGCGGGCAGCGTGCCCGGACTCGAGGCCCAGGTCCGCCGTGCCATCGCGCAGGTAAATCCCGATCTCGCCATCATCAATTTCAAGAGCTTTTCCGAGCAGGTGCAGGCGAACTTTACGCAGCAGGCCATGATAGCCAAGCTCACATCGTTCTTCGGAGTGCTGGCGCTAGTCCTGGCTTCGATCGGACTTTACGGTGTGACTGCCTACTCCGTGCAGCGCCGGACCAGCGAGATTGGCATCCGCATGGCGCTGGGCGCTGACCGTATGAGCGTATTGCGCATGGTTTTGCGCGGCGCCTTTCTCCAGGTAGGCATCGGCCTGGCCATCGGGATTCCGGTTGCGATCCTGAGCGGCCACGCCATGGCCAGCCAGCTGTTCGGGGTCAAGCCTTACGATCCCGTGGTCTTGTTCACGACGCTGATGGTGCTCTGTACAGCCGCCTTTCTGGCCGCGCTGCTGCCCGCCCGCATCGCCGCGGGTCTGGAACCCATGCGCGCGCTGAGGACGGAGTAGCTACAGGACGGCTTCACTAAGTAAAAGCGGAAGAATCGAAGCCGGCCATGATCGTGGTGATCTGTCCAAAGGGAATGAAAAAGGCGAGGCCGGCAGCTGTAGGCTTTTTGGAGAATTTCCATATGAGCTTGTCGAACGCCTCCTGGCTCTCGATCCAGATGCCGGCCTCTTCCACTGCCAGCAGTTTCACGCTCTGTAATTTTTCATTGTCGACAAAGGTCGGGCCCATCACGACAATCTGATAACCAATCAGCCGGCGCAGCTCGAGTTCCATGGCTACCTAGACGCTATGGGACGGATCAAGGTTGCAAACCTTACCCGGCGGCTGAGCCTGCTGTTGAGGGGGACTGGCGCTATCCGGCCGAATCTCGCCGTAGAAATGTGTGGTCGTGCCTGTGTCTATGAATCAGATCGAATCCGTGAGACTTCAGGGCCGATATCGTTTCCTTCGTCCTGGCCTTGGGGATCTCCGGAAAGAAATCGTGAAACTCGACACAAAGCTGCTTAATCGGAATTTGTTCCGCCAGGCAGCCCTGGAGCACGTCGTACTCGAAACCCTCAATATCAATCTTCAGCAGATCGATGTGATCGTGGCCGTTGATCTCCATCTCGCGCACGAGGTTGGTGCATCCAAGGGTCTCCGTACCGCCGGCTTTCAGCCATTTGCCGGAACCTGTTCCGCCACCGACCGAGAACGTGCCGGAGGCGGGACCAGTTAAGCCTACCGGCTTGAAGAGAAGATCGTTCGTGCCCGCCAAAGCCACCGTCCGGACAGCGACAGGAGCGGGATCAAAGATGTGTATCTTTACCCCAAACCTCCGAATCAGCTCCAATTCGAAGGTGATATCCTCGCCTACGCCGCCGCTGTAGATAACACTGTCGGGTTTTAGGCAACGCGTGACGATTGTCCACTGCGACAAGACACCGATGGTCTCCTTATCCGGCAACCGCTTTGAATATAGGTTGTCGAACGAGCGCCGGAGTCGATGCCGAAGACCTCGATGAAGTAGTTGGGAAACGACCCGCATTGTAGTGTTTTCTCGAGCCTTTCAAACCGTTCTGCGCGAAGCGTTAGAGGGTGTCTTGATGGTCTTTGTAGGATTTTATCTTGGCTCGGCCCCCCACTCTCGCATCGCTGGGCGGCATTAGCGACCCAGGTTTCCTGAATAGTAACTCGTGCTGTTTTGAATGGAGCGCTGAGGCGGGTTTGGTATTCTGAACAGGGCCGGTGCGCGTCAACTTGCCTTTCCCTGGCCTATGATGTTGGCTCACAGCGCAGGATGAACACTTGAGCACATTGATGGTCAGACCTTTCGGGCGCCGGCGTCGACGCCCCCCGCTGCGGGATTCCAACCACCCCTTGGTTGACGACGCCATCCTTTTTATCCTTGGATCTGCCGGCGGATACAGCGTGAACCTGATTGGGGCGCTACCTGGTGGAGAGGTCCTTGCAGTCCTTCTTCTGCCCATTCTGCTCTTATCTCGTGGACGACGGGCTTTCAACCGCCAATACCTGTGGTTTTATGTACTGACGCTAGGTTGGCTTCTGGGCACCCTCATAGCGGATCAATACAACGGAATTGGCTGGTTCAATCAATCGAAGGGGATTGCCAGGGTCGTATTCTTCTTCCTCGACTTCGTGGTTCTAGCCATCCTGGTAAACAATGAAACCCGGAAATTCATCGTCCTTGCCCTTTCCATGGCTACGGTGATGCTGCTCTCGGCAGCGCATTTCGGGGACTTTATGACAGCGTTTAAGTTTGGCGGCTCCTCTGCTGTAATCATCCTGTCACTTTTAGGATCGTCGTATTACTACGCGAAAGGAAGGTACGGGATCTGCCTGGGAATCGGCGTTGCTCTCGCCGTCTTGAACCTGGGCTTTGCGTTTCGTTCCCAAGTCGCCATCATTCTTGTGTCTTCGGTCCTTATCCTGCCCATCGGTGTTGGCGGTGGCGCGAGGTACGGTCTGCCACGCGACGGTAGACGCAGCACACTGAGAGTTGTCTTTCTGCTCGCATTCGCGTGTGGGTGCGCGTACTTGGCGAACGAAGCTATCAAGTACGCTGCCAATCTCGGATTTTATGAGCAGAGCACGCAAGAAAAATTTCAGACGCAATCCAATGGGAAGTACGGCGTGCTCTTCGGCGGAAGGCCGGAAACGCTCGTCGCGATACGCGCAATTCGAGATAGCCCTATCATTGGACACGGCTCCTTCGCCGCCGACATTCGCTACGTGGAAATGAAGCAGGAGCTTCAATATGAATATGGTTATAGCGATTCGGATGTCCCGGAAGATGTTGAATACCCTGTCATTCCCACCCACTCTCATCTCACGATGGCCTGGGTGGAGTCAGGGATCCTGGGCGGTTTGCTTTGGATCTATATCTTTGGGCTGACCCTACGCGCACTCATACGAATGACCATGACGCGGCCAGACCTGGGGCCCCTCTATAGTTACTTCCTGGTCAACTTTCTATGGGATATTCTCTATTCTCCGTTTGGGAGCGTGAATCGGATGTTGGGGGCCTACTTTGTCCTGATGTCCTACCATCTACTAAAAACGCCTGTTAGCAGCGCCCGCCTTGTGGGTGTGCGCAAACCCGACGTAATTAGTCTGAAACGCGTTGCTCGCCCGCGTGCCGCCGTTACTGGGTTGGCGAATGGGTTTCGGCGGTAACGGTTAGATCAGGCAGCGCTCATCCTGGCTCCGGCGACGCTGAAGTCTGAGGCCCAACCATCATTCCACCACTTTGATTACGCTGCTTGGCTGCTCTTTAGGGGCGAAGTTTTAACCCCATTCTTTCGCAAGTTGGCCCTCGCGCCTAATGGATTTTGGGGGTACCTCTGACAGCTTCAATCCTTCGACAGCACCCTGACAACGATGAAAAGTCATCCGGACTGCGTCGTTCCTTCAGCGGAACGCTATATGCTGCCGGCGTTGGCAGCTTGATTCTGGTGCTCTTAGTAGGCTTTCTCGTCGCGCTGCGTCAGGAACCCTGGGAAGATGAAATCTTTGCAGTCTCTACGGCTTGGTCTCTTGCTCAATCGCATGGTCACACCCTCAGCGTGCTGGCGGACTATCCGCATACGGGCTCGCCTGTTCCGTTTTACGGTCCAGTATCGTTCTATGCCGGGGCATGGCTGATACGAGCCTTTGGCCTGTCTCTGTTTGCGTGGCGGTCCGCCTGCTTTCTCGGCATTGTCTTGTGTGCTTTGGTTTGTGCGCAATTTGTTAAAGCCGCCGGTGGCGATAAGTGGCCTCAGCTCGCGACGGCCTTATTTGTTTCGCTATCAGCATCCGTGGCCGGTACGTTTCCCGGGCGGTGGGATTTTGTTACCACCGGGCTCTTTCTGGGTGGTGTGCTGCTTCTTGTCACCAGCCTGGACAGTAGAAGCAGCTACTTTTTTCTGAGGGTGGGCTTGGCCGGCGTTCCCATCGGGCTAGCCTTGGGCTCGTCTCCGCGTGCGCTTACATTGACCCTCGCGACGGTTGTCGCTTGCGCCTTCATGGCTGTTGCATTTAAAGAGATTCGCAAGAGGGTGATTCTTGGCGCCGTCGCCACCTTTGCGGTCGCGGTGTTCGTTCACAGCTTCCTGCTTTATCCCTGGGGATTGAATTCCATCTCGTGGTACCGATATCTCAGGCGCGCCACGAAGGACGACTACATCAACGCGACACCGCTTCTCGGGCAAGGTTTGTGGGTGCTCGACTTAAAGCACCATAAGCTGTTGGTTCTTTCCCTCGCACTGCTTTTGATCGTTGCCTTGCTGGGTGCGCTCAAGCGTGACCCAAACAGAGCCCGCACGATCCTGCAGCTCAAGCTATTCCTGACGGTCTTCGCATTCGCAAATATGTTTCTCATGTTGCTCGTGCTGGCCAATGCCCTGGGGCAGACGCCGTTCTGGTTTCCGCCGGCGATCGCTGCCTTCATGTGTTGGGCGGATTTCCAGTCTCTCCGCGCCAGGAGTCGAAATCGCGTTTCGATCGTGCTGGTCCTGGTCGCTCTCTTGCTGCTGTCTGTGGAAGCGGCAGAGCAAGCCGTCACAGTGGCGTTGACGTGGAATCGCAGGAATACGGTTGCGCTCACTGCGTTCGTTCGCCAAACCGTACCCTCGGGATCAACCGTCTATGGACCCATCGGCAGCTACTTTTACCCGGTTGAGCTTTCTGGAAGTCAATATCTATATCCCTTCGAACACACGACCCCAGGGCTTTACTCGAAACCGGCCCCTGATGCCGGGTCCAAAATGGATGCGCGAATATGTTCGTACCCCGCCTATGCGATCTGGCCGGCGGGCGATCGCAGCGAACACCCGGAAACCCAGTTCATTCCTGGGATGCTCCGTGAACGCCTGAATCAGAAGGTGGCTGAGTATGATCAGCCGCCCTTGCCAAAGTGGAAGACCTGGTTGCTGCAGCGCATGAGCGCTGTGGGTGGCAAATTTGGATTTCCCAGTGTCTCTATCTACACCTTGCGTGCAATCCATTGCGGCAAAGATTAATGCGTCTTCGGCATGAGGCTCGTCGTCCCCCCATTGAAATATTGCGCCAGTGCATAATCGATTCAGGGAGAAGACGATGGAATATGTGAATCTCGGTTCAACCGGCCTCAAGGTTTCACGCATCTGTCTCGGCACCATGACCTATGGTTCGAAGAAGTGGCGCGAATGGGTGCTGGAGGAAGCGGAGGCAGGACCTTTCTTCCGCCGCGCCATCGAAGCCGGCGTCAATTTCTTCGACACCGCCGATATCTATTCAGTGGGCGTCAGCGAAGAGATTACCGGGCGCGCCCTAAAGCAATACGGGCCATCGCGCGATCAAGTGGTGATCGCCACCAAGGTTTTCAATGCCATGGGAGATGGTCCTAATCAGCGCGGACTTTCCCGCAAGCACATCATGCAAGCCATCGACGATAGCCTGCGCCGGCTCGGAACCGACTACGTCGACCTTTACCAGATCCACCGCTTCGATCCCAACACACCGATCGAAGAGACGCTCGAAGCTTTGGACCAGGTCGTGCGCTCGGGCAAAGCGCTCTATATCGGCGCATCGTCCATGTATGCCTGGCAGTTCCTCAAAATGCTGCAGACATCGGACATGCTGGGCCTGGCGAGGTTTGTGACCATGCAAAATCATTACAACCTGGTCTACCGGGAAGAAGAGCGGGAAATGATTCCGCTGTGCCTGGAAGAAGGCGTGGGGCTCATCCCCTGGAGCCCGCTGGCACGCGGATTTCTGGCCGGAAACCGCAATTCTGAAACCCGCGGCGAAACGGTCCGTGCTAAAACCGATGATTTCGCCCAAAAACTTTACTACCGGCCATCGGACTTCACCGTGGTCGACCGGTTGAGCGAGATCGCAAAGAAACGCGGCGTCCAGAATGCGCAGGTAGCGCTGGCATGGATCCTTTCCAAGCCCGGAGTCAGCTCACCCATCATTGGCGCCAGCAAGATGGAACATCTGGATCAGGCCATCCATGCCCTCGATCTCCGCCTCGATGAAAGCGAGATCAAGTCCCTGGAAGAACCGTATGAGCCTCACCCTGTTCTGGGTTTTTGATCCAAAACTTCAGATTTCAGGTCCCTCCACTGCGCTTCGGTCGGAGGTTGTGATTTTTTTCGCTCTGAAAGGGACGCGGGCTCAGCGTGCGCGTGGGAATGAGCCCGAGGGAGGCGCCCAGGATTGCATCCCGGGTAATTTTCAGCCGTCCCTCACGGGACTAATTTGCTTGAACCACGCGGCGGCTGAACAGGCTGCGGAAAAAATCGGGATCGAGCAAGAGAGACGTGAAACAGGGGCTAAACAGGCTGCGGAAAAACAACGCAGCGGCTCGACAAGCCTACCAGGCGTAGCCACTTGTCGAGGCAGGGATACATTATCTAGCGCCTCGCTCGTTGCTTCGGCGCGTTTTTCCGCAGCCTGTAAAGCCCGACGTATTCTGAATCATTTACGGCCCGACTGAAGTCGGGCCCTGATACAAAAGCCGCGT
>JBARKD010000065.1:0-5096 GCA_049800615.1 Acidobacteriaceae bacterium
CACCTTCACACGGTGGAAGTCGCAGGTTCGAATCCTGCAGCGCCCACCAATAAAAACCATACAAAGTAAACGGTTTATTCTTCGAAATCCTACTGCTCCCTCTCTCGAAAAACTCCGAAATATCACAGTAGACATTCTGTGGGCTTTGCCCAGCATCGATGTTGGCAACAGGTTGATCTTGTTTTCTGGCGAGCAAATGCACCACAATTTGGGCATGGAGCACGGAATGACCTACCACGAGTCGGTCTCAAAGCAATTTGTCGCTTCGCTATGCGAACATTACCTCGACGAAGCCACACTGGGCAGAAACCATGCCGCTCGGCCTTACGCAATTGCAGTTGGGCGAGCCGAGCATGAATGGACGCGACAGGAGGTTGAGTTGGAGTTAAACATTCGTCTCTTCATGGAGAATCTGAGAAGACACGCACTCGACAGCGTGCAGTTTACGCAGGGGCACTGGTTCGGCCTTCCGCCATCGGAGCTGAGATCAGTTAGCTGCCGGGGTCGTCACTGCGGCGCTATAGAGTGAGACTGGGAAAGGATTGCCAAGCGACTCCTTAGATCATTTTCAGGCAGATTTACGTAGCCGTTCGTAGCGATCGTGCAGTTCCTGAGCAATCGCGTCCCAAGTAAAACATTGCAAGACGCGCTGCCGCCCTGCGCGCCCCATAGTTTCTCTAAGATCGTCATTCCTCAGTAGAAGGAGCAGCGCCCGCGCCATTCCCTCCACGTTATTTTTCTCTACAATAAAGCCGGTCACGCCATCAATGACCGTTTCGGGCACCGTACCTGACCGGCTCGTCACGACGGGCAGCCCGGCAGCCATTGCTTCTATCGGAGGAAGTCCAAAGCCCTCATCCCATATCGGAGCAAAAGCGAAAATGTCGGCCGTATAATACTTGTCCACCAGCTCTGAGCGGGAGATGAACCCCCGGAATGAAACTTTCTCCGCTGCGTCCACCGGTATCCTGCCCTCAAGGTAGCGAAGATACCTGGCCTGGCGAAACTTGGGAAACAACGATGATCTGATGAGCGACCAAAAACTCATCTCATAAAAGGAAACTATCTCCTGAATAAGCGCGCGGTCGTCGTGCAAGTCGAAATTTTCCTCAATTGGATAGTTACCGATGGGGCCCACAATCTCGAGCACCACGTCGGGATATTGCCGGACGACCAACGCAAACGCATCTATCAACACATGCACGCCCTTGTGCGGCGAAACAGCACCGCAATAGAAAATGCGTTTTATTTTGCGCCGCCGCAGGAAGCCGTATTCTTTTTCCCTGGCAAACTCCTGGGCATCGATCCCGTTGTAGGTCGTCTCGCAGCGATCGGCGAGCGCTGGGAAAGAGCGCTTCGTCTTTCTCGTGATGTGGTTCCCCACCGACGTGAGCAGGTCAATCTGCGCGATCCGGTCACTGAGCGTTGCCGGATTGCTTTGCGAAAACCATTCACAGTGGAGATGAAGGACAATCTTCGCCCGGGGGTTGTGCGCACGAATGATTGGGATGTACTGGGAACAATGCTGCAGGTGGATGACGTCGCAGTTATTTTTCTCGAGGTCCATCGCAACTTGCCGACCGTAGTTCGGAAATGCCCAACACGAGGTAGAAATTGGTGGAGCGGATCCGCGGAGTAATTTTCCATACCTGCGACGTGCGTCGAACAGAAAGCGATCGAGCCAGGTAGTAGGAAAGAGCCGAAACTGTATTCCGTGCCGAGCAGTCAGGTTCGCGGGAAATCCGGTATTGAAGTCTTTGAGGCCATACACCAGAACCTCCGCATATTTCGCGAGCGTCCCGGCCATTCCATAGGTACAGGCACCTACCGAATTCTGGTTCGGGGGCACAACCGCATCGATAGGTTGGCTGACGAAGGCTACTTTCATTTTTTGCCTAAGAAAAGAGAACGTGCAATGACCGGCCTAGTTTCTTTGTTCTGCACTCCACCTCATCAACTCGATTTGGCGAATCCAGAGGCCCATTAGTGTTCCACTAACGTTTGCCGGGGTGGAGGCGCGCGACACCTACTTTCGCGAGCCCGAAAAAACGGCCACGCGGCTCTGAGGACTTGCAGGAGAGAATTTGGCGAGACAGACGGTAAACATTACGACTTCAAGCAACCGACGCCCCATCGGAAGAAACTGTCGTGAACACTACACCACTTTTTTCCAAAAGTAAATGTTTTCTCATCTACGACAGACAAGCTCGTGGTCCAGATCGTCCGCCTCCTAAACCTGACTTAGGTCTAACCAGTCAGCAGAGGAATGGCGCGATCGACTATTTATTACCACTTAGCATTGTTCAGGCAGGCGAGACAAGAGTTGGCTAACTCGCTTAGTAATCATTTATTACGTTCAGACCAACTTAACGAAGGAAAATGGCCCGATTCCTCTTGCATTCAATACCGGTTTCGTAACATGGAAGTGATGTTTCGGCCACGCACTCATTGCGACTTGAATAGGGTCACTTTTTCCACATCCAGCTTTGAGATCGCCCTCAGCCATCCCTGGCTCTCCAGCATGCGGGTGCAGGGTCCGAGCGAACAGATCGTGATTGACCTGCGTTTACTTTCTATTTGCAGCTTGTTCAGCACAGCAGACAGGATTGAGCCTGTAAAAGGCGAAGCCAGATAAAAGACATTCCCGATGGACAGATCGGCCGCTCGCGCGTCCTCCGCAACAAATCGGACGTCGCTCAGGCGGAAGTTTTGAGCGCATTCCTGTGCGCTGGCAACATAGGCCGGCTGAATCTCGATACCAACGCTTCGGATCCCAGCGAGAATAGACACGAGCAGCGCCACATGTCCCAATCCCGATCCGATATCGATCAATACATCGTCTTTTGAAAGCGAGCAGTCCGCTATCAGGTCGAGGATGTGGCGTACGGGCGTCGGTTGATAAGGCACCATCTCCGGCGATAGCGGAAGATCCGCTTCGCGCGGCTCGCTGAAGTGCAGTACACCGCTAACCAACTCGTCTCGCCAGTCAAAGCCAAGGCCCCGCGACGCGTTTCCCGATGCATTCTGGCCCACTGAGCCGTGGATCCACTGAAACAGGGCTTGCCCTCCAGCGCCGCTCATCAACTCGGAGCGAATGGACCGGTAGAGTTCTGCATTTGCGGTTTCCAGCCGTTCCCGGAGGGTCGTCGCACGGTCACGCATCTGCCTCGAGTGCATGAGCGTCCCGCAGTTGCACCCTCCAAATCCGGCATCAAGGTCGTCGAGTGCCAGGAGACGCTCTCGCAGTTGCCCGGGCTGAAAGAGAGAAGGGTCAGCCTCGAAAGCGCAGAGGAACGCGTACGGGTTATGGCGGCCCTCGAGACGGCACTCGATCTGATCCTCACCGTGCAGGGGGACTGCCTCTTCCTGGCTCGACGAGCGCACTGCTATGGTTGACATGTCAACTCAGCATAGGCCCGCATGGTTGTCATGTCAACCATGGATTGATACGCTCTATCAGACAATGACTACCAACTCTTTGTCCCCCCGAGAACTTCGTGTCTGGCACGCCTTCGTGCTCATGGGAGAGGATGTGCTGGGCCGTGTCGGGCGCGACATCGCGCAGGCAACCGGCATTTCAGGCCCCGAGTTCGGCGTGTTGTCTCGTCTCGTCGGTATTGGGAAAGGCGAGATGCGGCAACAGGCACTTGCCAGGGTAATGGGTTGGGACAAAAGCCGCCTCTCGCATCAGTTGACTCGAATGCAGGAGCGAGGACTCATTGCCCGCCGTCCTGCCGAGGGAAACGCTGTTCTGGTCGTGCTTACGCAACTGGGCCGGGAAAAGTTGAATGCTGCGCGCCCGGTACATGCGGAATCAGTCAGGCGCAATCTGTTGTCGCGACTCACACCGGAACAGATCGAAACAATCGTGCGCGTCAGCAATCTTCTCGGCGAAGAAGAATAACCGCACCTCGGGATGGCGCCGTTATTGTTCACCCGTTGCGTTAGAACTGGTCTCATAAATAGACAAATTTCGGAGAGGCTGCGCATGAGACCCGCCCTCGAAGCGGGGCTCAGGGTCCAACCAGAAGCCGCAGACCCATATATGAGACAAGTTCTCGTAAGCCTTTCGGAGGATGATCCAAGGAAATATGAAAACTATGATTCATAGTTAATCCCTTACTTCGCTTCAACCAGGCGAGACTTTTGCCGGGAACAGGCGGACTTCAAGCATGCGGGCTATAGCATGACTTTATGAATCTGTTACTGATACATTTATTACACTTAATTCAGGCGAATGGCAGGATCCTGCCATAGACCCGAATTCGAGTATCCGTTACGTTAAGGCCCAATCACCCGGTTCAATGGCATCGCAATCGCCGAAGTCTCTCATGGGACTGAAGAGGCGGAGTTGTGTCGCGGGTTGGGTGTAAAGACTACGTTACGGAGGCCATATGGAAATATCTGCGTCTCATCAGGCCCCATCATGGTATGCGGTCTCAACCCGGTCCCGACAGGAAAAGGTTGCCGCATCTATGTTGGGACAAATCGCGATCACGAGCTTTCTTCCGCTGCTAAATGAGGAACGGCAATGGAGTGATCGCAAGCAAATGGTGGCCATGCCGCTGTTTCCGGGCTATGTCTTCGTCCGGATCAAAAGATCGAGTGAGCTTCAAGTGCGTGTCTTGAAAGTGCCCGGAGTGGTGGACTTCGTGCGCAATCGCACCGGCGCCTTGGCGATTCCGGAGCAGGAAATCGAAGCTGTGCGAGCATTGCTTGCCCACGGCGTGGGATGTTCCCCATATCCATTTCTCAGGGCCGGGGACCATGTTCGCGTGGTCCGTGGAGTCCTGGCAGGGATTGAAGGCACGTTGATCCGTTGCGGATCGCAATCCAAGCTTGTGATATCGATCGAGATGATTCAGCGCTCCGTCGCTGCCATCGTTCTCGAATCCGACATCGAGCCTGTTTCTTACGTGCCTGCGCACCAGCCTCAATTGGCTCCCACATTTTCTTTAAGCAGCGGAACCCAAGCGCGAACGTGAATGAGGAAAAAACCCGGAAAGCCAGCCGGGCAGCAAGACCATCGTCAAGGCGATCTCCCTGCGCGCACGCTGACCATATGCGTGGCAACGGCTTGAGTCTCACGCTGCAAA
>JBARKD010000066.1:0-10527 GCA_049800615.1 Acidobacteriaceae bacterium
GCCGTGGCGGTCACGCTGGTTCGTCGAGCGCGACTATGACAAGTTGCTGATCGAAGACGTGCATCTGCGCGAGGACTTGAAGGACAAGCTCAAGGCCGCCGGGGTGAGCTCGGTCGAGATCGAGCGCCCGGGGAACAAGCTGCGCCTGATTATCCGCACGGCTCGGCCGGGCATCGTGATCGGCCGCAAGGGCGCCGAGATCGAAAAGCTCAAGACAGACCTGCAGAAGCGGACCAACCGCGACGTGTTCATCGACATTCTCGAGGTGAACAAGCCTGAGTTGGACGCGCAGCTGGTCGCGGAAAACATCGCTCTGCAGCTGGAAAAGCGCGTCGGCTTCCGCCGCGCCATGCGCAAGGCTGTGGATTCCGCCCTGCGCTTCGGCTGCAAAGGCATCAAGGTTCGCGTCTCGGGCCGCTTGAACGGCAACGAAATCGCGCGCTCCGAGTGGTATCTCCAGGGCCGTCTTCCGCTGCATACTTTGCGCGGGGATATCGATTATGGATTTGCCGAGGCGCGCACGACTTACGGCGTGATCGGGGTCAAGACCTGGATCTATCGCGGTGACATTTACGAGCAGAAGCGCCGCCAGCCGCAACCGGCCGGCACCAGCGGGGTGTTTTAGTCATGTTGATGCCAAAGAAGGTCAAGTTCCGCAAGCAGCAGCGCGGCCGCATGCGCGGCAAGGCGTGGCGCGGTTCCGAACTCTCCTTCGGAGATTACGGGCTCAAGGTGATGGAGTGCGGGTATATCACCGACCGCCAGATTGAAGCCAGCCGTGTCGCCATGACGCGTTTTATCAAGCGTGGCGGCAAGATATGGCTGCGGCTCTTCCCGGATAAGCCGGTTACCAAGAAGCCCGCCGAAACCCGTATGGGCAAAGGCAAGGGAGCTCCTGATCACTGGGTAGCCGTGGTTCGCCCGGGCAAGGTGTTGTTTGAGATGGAAGGGGTGGCGCCCGACATCGCGGCCGAGGCCATGCGCCTGGCTTCGAACAAGCTGCCTCTGAAGACGCGTTTTGTGGCTCGCCACGATGTCAAGACCGTGGTGGCGGCCAAGTAAAGGAATAGCGATGGAATCGGAAAAGATTCGCAATCTGAGCGATGAAGAATTGACCCGGCAGGAGAAGCTGTCTGCCGAGCAGCTCTTCCGCCTGCGTTTCCAGATGAAGCTGGGACAGAACGAAGGCGTGAAGAAGCTGCGCGATCTACGCAAGGACGTAGCGCGGATGAAGACGATTGCCCGCGAGCGGGCGATTGCCAAAACGAAGAAAGAGGCTCGTTAGCCATGGCAGAAACCAAGACAGAAGCCAAAACAGAATCCCGGCGCACGGAGAAGGTTGGCAACGTCGTCTCCACCAAGATGCAGAAGACCATCGTGGTGCAGGTGGAGATGCGCAAAACCCACCCCAAGTACAAGCGTGTGATCAAGCTGAACAAGAAGTTTTATGCCCACGACGAGGAAAACACGGCTCGCGTCGGCGATGTTGTCCGGATTCGCGAGAGCCGTCCCTTGAGCAAGCTGAAGCGCTGGACGCTCCAGGAAGTCATTCGCCGCTCTTCGCTGCCGCAGGCCGAAGAGGTTGCCCAGCCGGCTGTTTAGGTCTGCGGGAAAGCACAGGTAAGGAGAGACGAGTATGGCCGTACAAATGAGAACCATGCTGGAAGTTGCCGACAATTCCGGCGCCCGCAAGCTGCAGATGATTCTGCCCCTGGGCGGGTCGAGCGGTAAGAAGGCCGGTCTTGGCGACGTGATTACCGCGGCCGTGAAGGAAGCCTCTCCCGATGGGCAAATCAAGAAGGGTGTGGTGGTGAAGGCGGTAGTGGTGCGGACGCGCAAGGAATATCGCCGCCGCGATGGAACCTATATCCGCTTCGACCAGAACGCGGCGGTTTTGATCAACGAAGCGGGAGAGCCGGTAGGCACGCGCGTGTTTGGTCCGGTGGCCCGCGAATTGCGCGAGAAGAAGTTTTTGAAGATCGTGTCGCTGGCTCCGGAAGTACTGTGAAGCGCTAAAAGCGATTTGCTGATGGTGTAGACCCGGAAACTGAACCCGACGCGGCCATTCCGTCAAAGAATGGCCGCACATAACCGATCTCAAAGAGACGACAGGATTAGCAAGGCGCGCGAAAAGGCGAGGATTGTATGGCATTGAAGTTACAACGCAACGACACAGTGGAAGTGATCAGCGGCTCGGATAAGGGCAAGCGAGGCCGGGTGCTGCGCGTATTGGGCGACAAGGACCGGATTCTGGTGGAGCATGTGCGCATGGTCAAGAAGCACGTGCACCCCAACCCGCAGCGCAACATCAAGGGTGGGATCGCGGAGCAGGAAGCGGCGATTCCTATTTCGAATGTGATGCTGGTGTGTGGCTCCTGCGGTCCGGTACGCGTTGGTCATAAGTTTGATGGCGACAGCAAGGTCCGGGTGTGCAAGAAGTGCGGGCAGACGCTGGCTCCCAAGAAAAAGTAGTCACGCAACGGTACACGGGCGCAAGAGGCCCACTCCGGGACCGTGAAAGGAAGAGAAGAAAATGGCAAAAGTCGTCGCAAGACTGAAAGACAAGTATCAGAAGGAAATCCGGCCCGCCCTGCAAAAGGAATTGGGGCTCAGCAATACGATGGCGGTTCCACGCCTGGAAAAGATCGTGCTGAACATGGGTCTGGGGGAAGCCACGCAGAACGTGAAGATCATGGATCCGCTGGTTGCGGACTTGGCGTCGATTGCCGGGCAAAAGCCGGTGACCACGCGGGCGAAGAAATCGATTGCCGCCTTCAAGGTGCGCGAAGGCATGCCGATCGGCGCAATGGTTACTCTGCGCGGCGACATCATGTACGAGTTTCTGGACCGTCTCGTCGCTGTGGCGCTGCCCCGCGTGCGCGATTTTCGCGGCGTTTCGACCAAGAGCTTTGACGGCCGGGGCAATTACACACTGGGCATGCGCGACCAGCTGATTTTCCCTGAAGTGGACTATGCACGCGTGGACAAGCTGAAGGGCATGAACATCACGATCGTGACCACAGCCAAAGACGACAACCAGGCGCGTGCCTTGCTGCGGCAGTTCGGCATACCGTTCCGCCAAACCGCCTGAAGCAGAGAGGATTCAAGAGAGACGAATGTCAACCACAGCAAAACGAGTCAAAGACGCCCGCAAGCCGAAGTTTTCCAGCCGCCAGCACAACCGCTGCAAGATATGCGGCCGGCCGCGCGCGTACCTGCGCAAGTTCGGCCTCTGCCGCTTGTGCTTTCGGCAGTTGGCGCTTCGGGGCGAGATCCCCGGTGTCGTGAAGTCCAGCTGGTAAGCAGCTGACGTTATCCCAGGGCATGGCTTGTAGGCGGGCCGCACTGGACAGAGCTAAATGAGGCTTCGGCCCCTGAAGTACAACATTCCTGCTGGTTCTACGGTTTCGTAGCGAACGGGGAGTGGAGGAGAGAGAATGAGTTTGACCGACCCAGTAGCCGATTTTGTGACGCGTATCCGCAATTCGATTCGGGCGCGCCACCAAAAGCTGGATGTCCCGGCTTCGAAGCTGAAGACCGAGATTGCCCGCATCCTCAAGGAGGAAGGCTACATCGCCAACTACAAGGCGGCGGAGGAGGATGGGCGCGCGATCCTGCGCGTTTACCTCAAGTACGGCGCCAACAACGAAGCCGCGATTCGCGATCTGTCGCGGGTCTCCCGCCCCGGATGCCGCGTGTACGTCGGCCGCGACGAGATCAAGCGGGTGCAGAACGGGCTCGGCATCAGCATCATGACCACCCCGCGCGGGGTGATGACCGGACGGCAGGCACGGCGCGAAGGCGTGGGCGGCGAGATTCTCTGCGAGGTCTGGTAGGAGACAGATATGTCACGTATAGGCAAAAAACCGATCCCGTTGCCCGCTGGTGTGAAGTACACCGTGCAGGGCAATACCGTGCTGGTGGAAGGGCCGAAGGGGAAGTTGACCGCGCTCCTGCCCGCAGGCGTCAAGCTCGAGAAGAAGGACAGCACCCTGGTTGCCGTGCGCGAGAGCGACAAATTCGCAGCTCTGCATGGCCTCACGCGGGCGCTGGTTTCGAACGCCGTGGAAGGCGTCACCAAGGGGTGGACGAAAGAACTGGATATTGTCGGCATCGGCTATCGCGCTGAGCTGAAGGGCAAGGGAATCGTGGTGTTTACGCTGGGCTTTTCCCACCCAATCGAGTTTCCGCTGCCCACAGGCATTGATGTGGCCATCGATCCCAAGCAGACGCACCTGACGATCAGCGGCATTGACCGGCAGAAGGTAGGCCAGGTGGCTGCCGACATGCGCTCGCTGCGCAAGCCCGACCCTTACAAAAATAAGGGCGTGCGTTATGACGGTGAACGCTTGAAGAAGAAGGTCGGAAAGACCGGAGCCAAGTAGTAAGACCGAACCGGAATTCCTGTAGAGGTTTGCTGGGCCACGATATGCATGCGGCTTTTAAAAGAAAGCCGCACACGCTGTACCGGATAGGCCAGCGAAACAGGAAATCCCGAACGGGGCTGCAGGGCAGCTCCGCTTTTAGGAAAGGAAGACGGAATGCTGCCGATTAGACAGAGAAATTTGATTCGCCAGCGCGTGCACTTTCGCATTCGCCAGAAGATGCAGGGCACGGCGGAGCGCCCACGGCTGAATGTGTACCGGTCGCTGAATCACATCTATGCCCAGGTGATCGATGACGCCAAGGGGGAAACGCTGATCTCCGCCTCGAGCCTCGCCGGGAAGCTGAAGACGGGCGGGAACGTAGCGGCGGCCAGGGAAGTAGGCAAGCTGGTGGCTGAGCGGGCGGTAGAAAAGGGAATCAAGAAGGTGGTTTTTGACCGCGGGGGCTATCTCTACCATGGGCGCATTAAGGCCCTGGCCGATGCAGCGCGCGCAGCAGGTTTGGAGTTCTAGGAAGGATTCAAGGATGGCAATTCTGAAGCGGAAACTGGATGCCGGGCAGTACAACCTGAAGGATCAGGTGGTGTCTATCAATCGTGTCACCAAGGTGGTGAAGGGCGGCAAGAACATGTCCTTTGCCGCACTGGTCGTAGTCGGGGATCCCGGCGCCGGCGTTGTGGGCTTCGGTTCAGGCAAGGCCAAGGAAGTGCCCCAGGCGATCCGCAAAGGCATTGAAGCGGCGAAGAAGAACCTGGTGCACGTCAACCTGTCGGAAACCACCATTCCTCACCAGGTCCTGGGCCGTTACGGTTCGGGCCACGTGCTTCTCAAGCCCGCCCCGGAAGGCACGGGCGTGATTGCCGGTGGCGCGGTGCGCGCGGTGATGACCTCGGTCGGGGTGCAAAACGTTCTTACCAAGAGCCTGGGCACGGCGAACCCGCACAATGTGGTGAAGGCCACCTTTGATGCCCTGGTGCAGTTGCGGGATCGCGGTGAAGTAGCGGCACTTCGCGGTAAGCAGGTACAGGAGCTTTATTGAAATGGCCGGGAAAACAATGATGCGTCTGGAGTATTACCGGTCCGCGATCTCCACTCCGGAGAAACACAAGCGGGTCATCAAAGGGCTGGGCTTTACCCATCTCAACCAGGTTGTGGAGCGGGAAGACACTCCGTCTGTCCGCGGCATGGTTAACACCGTGCCTCACCTGGTGCGGATCGTCAAGTAAGGTCCATCGGGGTGAAATCGGGGCCCCCGGCAGCTCCGCTGCTGGGGTGAAAAATGCGAGTCGGACTGGTTCAGCCAGCCGGCGTTTAGCGAGGATACGATGTCAAAGACTCTTTCGAATTTACGGGCGCCCAAGAAGGCAAACACCGGTAAAAAGCGGGTTGGCCGCGGCATGGGCTCGGGTATGGGCAAGACTTCCGCCCGGGGCCACAAGGGGCAGCGTTCCCGTTCAGGATCTCACATGATGCGCGGTTTTGAGGGTGGACAGATGCCCCTCCACCGCCGTCTTCCCAAGCGTGGATTTACCAACATCTTCCGCACCGAGTATTCGGTGATTAACCTGAGCCGCATTGCCGAGCTGCACGCCGAGGGCATCGGGGAGCTGACCCTGGAGGCTTTGGCGGCCAAGGGGCTGCTCAAGAAGAGGGATGGCCTGGTCAAGATTCTCGCCGGCGGAGAACTCACTGTCGCGGTCACAGTGCATGCCCACAAGTTTTCCAAGTCGGCCCAGGAGAAGATCGAAAAAGCCGGCGGCAAAGCCATCGTTGTTGGTTAAGAGGATTAGCCTCGCGCCCCTTTGCGCTCGTCGAGGTTGGTAGCAGGGCACGACTTCAACCGAGCTGCAAATGGCTGAGTCCGGCAAAGCCTGCCTCTTATCGAAGGGGACGGCCGAAAATTCCCCAGGACGAAAGTCCTGGGCCCCACGGCCCGGTTAAGATGAAAAGGGGATTTGTCCCTGAGGCATCGTTTTTATGTTTGAGAAGATTCGCAACATCTTCCGTATCCCCGACCTGCGCAAGCGAGTCTTGTTTACCATGGGCATCCTGGCCGTTTACCGCCTCGGCTCCCAGATTCCGACGCCGGGCGTAAACCTCAAGCTATTAGCCCAATTCTTCGACCAGCAGGCAGGCAGTGCGCTGGGCCTGGTCGACTTGTTCAGCGGCGGAAACCTTCGCCGTCTGACCGTTTTTGCCCTGGGCATCATGCCCTATATCACCGCGTCGATCATCTTCCAGTTGCTGACGGTGGTCTATGAGCCGCTGGCCAAGCTGCAAAAGGAAGGCGAACTGGGGCGGCGCAAGATCACGCAGTGGACACGCTACGTGACGGTGGTGCTGGGCGCGGTCCAATCGCTCGCCATCGCGCTTACCCTGTCCCACGGTTCGGGCGGCGTTTCCTACGTGCTGAACCCGGGTATCGGGTTCATCATGATGACCATGCTCACGCTCACCACCGGCACGGCGTTCATCATGTGGCTGGGCGAACAGATTACCGATCGCGGCATCGGCAATGGGATGAGCCTGCTCATTTTTGCCGGCATCGTGGTTGGCCTGCCTCGCGGTATTCAGGATCTGATTGACAAGGCGAGGACGCAGGCATGGGGCGCCTTCACTGTGCCCGCACTGATCCTGTTGGTCGGGGCCATGATCGCGATTGTGGCCTTCATCGTTTTTGTGGAGCGCAGCGAACGCCGGATCCCCGTGCAGTATGCCAAGCGGATCGTAGGCCGCCGTCTGATGGGCGGCCAATCCACCCACCTGCCGCTCAAGGTCAATTCCGGCGGTGTGATGCCGGTCATCTTCGCCAGCTCGATTCTTTCCGCGCCGCTTCTGTTTGCCAGCTCCACCTTCGTGCGTAACAGCGGCGCGCTGACCCGCATCTTTGACGGGCTCCGTCCCGGCGAGCCATGGTACGAGTTGCTCTATATCGTAGGCATTGTTTTCTTTGCCTATTTCTATATCTCGATCGTGTTCCGTCCGGACGATATTGCCGACAATATGCGCAAGTACGGTGGTTTCATTCCCGGCATCCGGCCGGGCCGCCGCACTTCCGATTTCGTGAACGATGTGCTGACGCGCATTACCCTGGTCGGCGCCTTGTACCTGGTAGTCATCTCCCTGATCCCGCAGATGTTGATCAGCGGCATCCACCTCAACGACCTGTGGTTGGTGGGTCCATTCTTTGAGGAGCTGCCCACCTGGGTCACGCACGGCTTGAATGTCAGCTTCTATTTTGGTGGCACCTCGCTGCTGATCGTGGTGGGCGTGGCCATGGACACCGTCAACCAGGTCGAGTCGCAGCTGATTATGCGGCATTACGATGGCTTCACCCCGCGCAGCGGACGAATCCGCGGAAGGCGGTCGTGGTAGAGCCAACTGCGGTGGCGGAAGGGTACCAGATCGAATCCCAGGTCGAATCCGAAGCTGACTGGAAAGCTGTCACTCCTGGTCCCATGCTGCTGATGGGGGCGCCGGGGGTTGGGAAGGGGACGCAGGCCAAGGGCATCATGGCCGTGTGGGGAATCCCTCAAATCTCGACCGGGGACCTGCTTCGTGACCACCGCCAGCGGGGTACATCCCTGGGCGCCCAGGCCACCGGATTGATGGATTCGGGCAAGCTGGTTTCCGACGATCTGGTGAACCAGATGGTGGCGGAGAGGCTGCAGCAGCCGGACACCGTTCGCGGCTATATTCTCGATGGATATCCGCGAACTCTGGCCCAGGCGGAGTGGCTTGATCAGCGTTTGGCAGCGGCCCCGGGTGCGCTCCCGCTAATTGCGGTCAGTATTCAGGTGAGCTATAATCAGTTGTTGCGCCGTATCACGGGCCGGCGCAACTGTCCAACCTGCCAGCTTATTTATAACGTTTACCTGCAGCCGCCGAAGTTCGACACGGTATGCGATAAAGATGGCACACCGTTAATCCAGCGTGCGGATGATGTGGAGACGGTTTTCCACGAAAGAATGCGCACGTATGCGGCACTGACAGCGCCGGTTGTGGAGCATTATCGCGCCGGCAGCCGCTTTGTGGAGGTGGACGGCGAGCAGTCCGCCGACAAGGTGATGACAGATATTCTGGCCGGGGTGGCGCGGCTCAGGTCCCAGTCTTTGAGAGAAAGTTGATACAGGCCGATGGCCATCATGATCAAGACGCCGCAGGAGATTGAAAAAATGCGGCGCAGTGGAGTGGCGGTTCGTGCCGTGCTGGAGCACGTAAAGGCGCTGGTGAAGCCCGGCGTAACCACGCTTGAGCTGGAAAATGCGGCGGAGAGCAAGATTGCCGAACTGGGCGCGACCCCTGCTTTCAAGGGGTATCGCGGCTATCCCTGTGTGTTATGCACGTCGGTCAATGAGCAGGTGGTGCACGGCATTCCATCGCGGGAACAGGTTCTGCGCGCGGGCGACATTGTATCCATCGATTGCGGTGTGGTGCTGGACGGCTATTACGGGGATGCGGCCATTACCGTTCCCGTGGGCAACCAGGTGGCTGCCAAGACCAAGCGTCTGCTCGATGTGACGATGAAGTCTCTGGAAACTGCGATTGGGGTGGTTCGGCCCGGAGCCACTCTGGGCGACATCGGCGCCGCGGTACAAGAAGTGGTGGAAGCGGACGGTTTTAGCGTGGTGCGCGACTTCGTGGGCCATGGTATCGGAACCCGGATGCACGAAGATCCGCAGGTTCCCAATTATGGGCAGCGTGGGGCGGGGGCCAAGCTACGCGCGGGCATGGTGATTGCCATCGAGCCCATGGTGAATGCCGGCAAGCCGGGGGTTCAGGTGTTGAGCGATGGCTGGACGGCGGTCACCGAGGATGGAAGTTTGAGCGCTCACTTCGAGCACACCGTGGCGGTGACCGAAGAGGGCGCTATGATTTTGACGCAGTAGGGAAGAACGCCTGCGGCAAGCGCATCGCGGGCAGAATCGGGATAACGTTTGTCGAAGGAAGACGCGATTGAAGTAATGGCAACTGTGGTTGAGACGTTGCCGAACGCGATGTTCAAAGTCGAGCTTGAAAACAAGCACCAGGTTCTGGCGCACGTTTCGGGACGTATGCGGAAAAATTTTATCCGCATTCTCCCCGGTGATCGGGTAGCGGTTGAGCTTAGCCCCTACGATTTGACCCGGGGCCGCATCGTATACCGCTACAAATAGAGTCAGGAGAGTCAGGAGAGTCATGAAAGTCAGGGCATCGGTAAAGAAGATTTGCGACAAGTGCAAGGTCATCCATCGCCGCGGGGTGGTGCGTGTGATTTGCGAGAACTCGAAGCATAAGCAGCGCCAGGGCTAAGGGCGCGAGTCCCGGGACCAGGAACTCACGGCCCCGGAGAGGCTAGTTAGCCATAAGGGCTTGCGATGAACCTCTCCGGATAGCCATTAACCATGAACCCGCAAGGAGGGGCGAAGCCAATCCTTGCCAGCAAAAAGGATCACCCATGGCACGTATTGCAGGCGTCGATTTGCCTCGGCACAAACAGGCACGAATCGCGCTGACCTACATTTTCGGTATCGGTAACCCGCGCGCCTTACGCATTCTGGTGGAGGCCAACGTCGACCCCTTCAAGAAGGTCCAGGATCTCGGCGAAGAGGAGGTCAACCGTATCCGCCAGGTGATCGAGAACGAAGGCGAGATCGAAGGCGATCTGCGCAAAGATGTCTCGATGCACATCAAGCGGCTTATTGACATTCAGTCCTACCGTGGTTTGCGCCATCGCCGCAACCTGCCTGTCCGCGGGCAGCGCACGCACACGAATGCCCGTACCCGCAAGGGACCGCGTAAGGGCACGATTGCGGGCAAGAAGAAAGCGACGGCGAAGACCTAATGGCGAAACAGGAACACAAGAAGCCGGGTGACGGCAAGGCCGGCAAAAACAAGAAATTCAAGAAGCGCGAGCGCAAGAACGTTCCTTACGGATTGGTCTATATCCAGGCTTCGTTCAACAACACCATCGTTACCATCACCGATGGCCAGGGCAACACGCTTTCCTGGAAAAGCTCGGGTTCGCTAGGTTTTCGCGGATCGCGCAAGGGCACTCCGTTTGCCGCGCAGCAGGCGGCCATGAACGCGGCCAACCAGGCGCGGGATCACGGTCTGCGCTCGGTGGACGTGCGTGTCAGCGGTCCGGGATCGGGCCGCGAGT
>JBARKD010000067.1:0-2722 GCA_049800615.1 Acidobacteriaceae bacterium
GGGAACGATGATCCAAATTCGTAATGTCCCCGAAGCGTTGCATCGCCGGCTCAAATCGCGTGCCGCGTTGGCCGGCATGTCGCTCTCCGATTATCTGCTCAGCGAAATTCGTCAGGTGGCGGAACGGCCGACGATTGATGAATTGCGGGCGCGCTTACGCAGCCGCAGGGCAGCGGCTCCTTCTGTGCCACCGGCCGACGCGGTTCGCGCCGAGCGGGACCGCTTGTGATCGTCGTCGACGCTTCGGCCCTGCTGGAAGCCCTTCTTCGCACACCGGCGGCAAACGCCGTGGAAGATCGATTATTCGCGCCTCATCAAACACTCCACGCGCCGCATCTGCTTGATGTGGAAGTCGCACAGGTAGTTCGACGGTATACAGCAAATGGCGAAATCGATAGCGCGCGCGGCCGCATGGCCCTCACCGATTTGGCGGACCTTCCGTTGCGGCGGTATCCGCACGATTTCCTTTTGCCGCGCATTTGGGATTTGCGGAACAATCTGACGGCCTATGATGCCGCCTATGTGGCGCTGGCGGAGGTCCTCGACGTACCCCTGCTGACGCGCGATCGGCGTTTGGCCGAAGCAGCCGGCCATCGCGTGCAGATCGAATTGATATAGTCTCGCGCGGATTGCCATGGCGGTGAATTCGGCTGCTCCCTTTTCTGCAAAGAGACGAGCATGATACCCTCGCTGCAATCTTCGCAGAGGCGGGAGAACGTGGCTCTCAACAAACGGACGGCTTTACTTCTTGGCATCGGACTAGTGGTAAGCGGGTTGATTGTCGGGGTTCTCGTGTTCGCGCAGCACTGGAACAGCCCAACTTGGTCACGACGATCGCTGGATATACAAACTCCGTTTGACGGCAAGGTGTGGGTAACCACGGTGAGCTGTTTTTGCCCTGAATATATACTTCAAGGAACCCGCACTCCCGCCGTTATCACACTTAGCATCTCGACGCAGGAAGGACAACCTAATCGTGCTCCCGTTACGCCGATCCGAACGGAAGCTGGTTCTGCTGAGGCGCGCGTCGCGGGATTGCCTGGCGTTCCTTCTCGATCGAAACCATCAGCTGCCGGCCCTGAATCAACCGAAACTCCTCTTCTGCTCTATCTGTTCCCATCGCTCGATGGTTCATTCGTGACCTTCGACGGTGGAACTCGATCCTTGATGCTGATCGATCCGGAAGGCACGCCCGGGCTGCCACAAGTCGCAAAGGTCACCCTGAATTCGCGGGATGGGCCGGTGCAGGTCGGATTTACTACAAGTGTTGTGAAGAATGGTAAGTGGATGTCGGACTTGAGAAGTGCAGCGTTTTCCCTCGAAATGCGGCCACCGTTCTCCACAACCATCTACCCGTTCTTGGTTTACGGAGCGATCATCGCAGTAGTTTCGTCTCTGGTGTTCTTTGTGGATTCGCGATTGCGAAGAGCCCGCGCCATACAGGAAGCGAAAGTAACTCGCGCAAAGGAGCTGGCAGAGGCTCATCCAGAACGTCCGCAATTCACATGGCAATTAGCGCAAGCGCGATTGGAGAAATATTTCGACGGGAATCTCGCGCAAGTTCGTCTTGTGTTCTGGTTGGCAGTTGCCGTAATGGCTGCTGGGTTCGGAGTCGTATTGTGGGCAATCGGCAGATCTGTGACTGCGGCAAAAGAAATCACACCTGGAGCGGGTATTGCGATAGGCGCCGGCGTCATAACCCAGTTCCTAGGCGCGACTTTTCTCGTGCTATACCGCTCCACCATGCAGCAGGCGGACCAATTCATCCTGGTGTTGGATCGGATCAACAACGTGGGTATGGCCGTGCAGGTACTCGATCAAATTCCAGACAACCCGCCGGAGCTAAAGACTCAGGCGCGGATGAAAATTATCGAACACCTGGCGACCCTCAAGGATCCTCAGATCATTTCCGCGGCAGAAAATCACAAGTAAGCAGGACAAAGACACGTTTCAGCCCGCGGAATAGTCCCACCTGCATCGAGTCACCGCTACAGGAGAGACTATTCCGCTTTGGCAGAGCGGTTTGTAGACCTCTACAACGGATTGGGGAGGAAGGTGATGCAGCTCGGAGTTCCAACCGCAACATACTGCCCTGTAAAGGTCAGCCGGCCGCTTCCTCTATCGATCCGATACGATGTCACATTGTCACTTCGCTGGTTGCACGAATAGAGATAGTTGCCGGAAGGGTCAATCGCAAATTGCCTCGGATAGTCTCCGCGAGTTGCCGCCTCGCCGACATAACGCAACTCTCCGCCGTCCACGGCGAATACCGTGGTGCTGTCATGCAACCGATTCGACGCGTAGACGAATTGTCCGTCACCTGAAACCTTAACCTCTGCCCCAAAACTGGACCCCTGAAAACCTGGCGGTAGTGCCGAGATCATCTGCTCTTGAATCAGGTCTCCGGTCGACGGGTCAAAACTGAAAACGATCAGGGTCGACGCCTCTTCCTGGACCGAATAGAGATAGCGCCCGTTCGGATGGAACGCTATATGTCGAGGTCCATCACCCGGGGGAATGGCGACATAGGGCGTATCGGCCGGCGTCAGCACGCCCTTGTTGGGATCGAAGCTGTAGACATAGATACGATCCTGTCCAAGGTCAGTTTGAAGGACGAACTTGTTATTCGGTGAGACGATAATGCAGTGAGCATGCGGCGCATCGTGTCCACTGAACGCGAAACTCCCGGGAGGCGCGTTCGTCGCCGTTGTTGGCCCAACAC